>CAJYBQ010000067.1 GCA_913064755.1 uncultured Alphaproteobacteria bacterium | reverse complement strand
TACCTCCGGCACTAACAGGATTCCGTCGCGGAAGTCGATGCCAACGATCCGCATGCCTTCCACCATCGCCTTGGTCAGGATGTCGTAGGGCGTCCAGTCACGTTGCAGCAGGATATGGACCGCTTCCTCGATCTCTTCCTTCAGACCGTCGTAGAGGTCGTCATGCATCTGCTGGACAAGGTCGGCATCGTCGAGTTCGGACAGGACGATTTCTTCTTCTTCATCGGCCATGGCAACTGTGTCTCCGCACGCACCCGGAATTGGTTCCAAGCTGTTGGTCAATATGGCGATGTTGCGGGGGGGTTGTTGTGTCGATAACGACAGGTTGCCGCTTTCTTCGCGACGCATTCAGACAAGTCGGTGATTCCCCCGGGCCGACCACCTCATCTTCTTCCGGCGGCCCGACTGTTCCCGGCGCGGCTTGCTGGTGGCGCGAAATGGCAAGTGGAACCGGGGGGCAGGGTCTAATCAGGTGTTACGGGCAGAATCGTGATGCCCGGTCTTTTTCCGCGCGGGAGGTTTGCGATGGGTGATGACAGCAGCAACGCAGAAACGGCCGTGACGGCTGACGGCGCCGAGAGCGGCGGCCGCAGGCGTGGTCGACGGGGTGGCGGTGCCGAGAACCGGCGCGAAGGTCGTCGTGGCGGTGGCATGGAGAAGTTGCGTTTCATCACCCGGAAGCTGAAGCCGTTCGAAGTCCTGACCGACGAGGGCCTGGAACTGATCGAATACAACGCCGAGACGGTGCTGGAGGAGATCGGGATCGAGTTCCGCGACGATCCGGAGGCGCTGCAGATGTGGCGCGACGCCGGGGCCGATGTGGATGGGGAACGGGTGCGCTTTCCGCGCGGGCTCTGCCGCAGCCTGATCGCCACGGCACCCGGCAGCTTCACGCAGCATGCCCGCAATCCGGAGCGCAACGTCGAGATCGGCGGCAACAACACGGTCTTCGCGCCGGTCTACGGGCCGCCGTTCGTCCGCGACCTGGACGGCAACCGACGCTACGCGACCATCGCGGATTTCCAGACCATCGTGAAACTGGCCTACATGGCGCCGGCGATGCATCACTCGGGCGGCACCGTTTGCGAGCCGGTGGACGTGCCGGTGAACAAGCGTCACCTGGACATGATCCAGGCCCACATCAAGTATTCCGACAAGCCGTTCATGGGCTCCGTCACCCACCCGGACCGGGCGGCGGATACGGTCGAGATGGCGAAGATGGTCTTCGGTGCCGATTTCGTGGACCGGAACTGCGTCACGATCTCGCTGATCAACGCCAATTCGCCCATGGTCTTCGACGACACCATGCTGGGGGCACTGAAGATCTATGCCCGCGCCAACCAGGCCTGCATCGTGACGCCGTTCATCCTGTCGGGCGCCATGGCACCCGTGACACCGGCGGGCGTGCTGACCCAGACCCTGGCCGAGGCCCTGGCCGGCATCGCCTTCACCCAGCTGTGTCGTCCCGGCGCGCCGGTGGTCTTCGGCAGCTTTGCCAGTTCCATGTCGATGCAGTCGGGCGCGCCGACCTTCGGCACACCGGAACCGGCCCTGATCCTCTACGGCGCGGCGCAGCTTGCCCGGCGCCTGGGGGTTCCGTTCCGCTCCGGCGGTGCGCTCTGTGGCTCCAAGGTGATGGACGCGCAGGCGGCTTACGAAAGCCAGGCAACCCTGATTCCGACTGTCATGGGCGGGGTGAACTTCGCCTTGCACAGCGCGGGCTGGCTGGAGGGCGGCCTGGTCTCGTCGTTCGAGAAGTTCGTGCTCGACTGCGACCAGCTGGCGATGATGCAGCGCTTTGCCGAAGGCATCGACCTGTCACCGAACGGGCAGGCCATGGACGCGATCCGCGAAGTGGGGCCGGGGGCACATTATCTCGGTTGTGCCCATACCCAGGCGAACTTCAAGTCCGCGTTCTATCTCTCCCCGCTGACCGACAACAATTCCTACGAACAATGGGCGGCGGAAGGGGAGCGTCGGCTGGAGGACAAGGGCCGCGACCTGGTCCGGAAATGGCTGGATGCCTACGAGGCACCGCCGCTGGACCCGTCGATCGACGAGGCGCTGAACGACTTCATTCGTCGCAAGAAGGATTCGATGCCCGACGCCTTCGCCTGAAAGGATACGGACCGGACGGCGATGACGCTGGGGGACAGGTATTACAGCCGCGCCCTGGCCGAGGCGTTCGGGTTCAGGACACCCTGATGGGAGGCATTCGACCCCTTGATAGTCCCAGGCTATCAAGTCCGGGCAAATGTTCGATGGACGTTCCGGTTTTGCTTGATTCCGGAGGGCCAGCAGCCAATATGATTGCAAGAACCATTTACCACTCAAAGGAGTCTGTCTGACATGGCAACCAACGCTGACCAGCGCTATGCGTCATCGGCCAGTGGCGCGGAAGCTGCTGCTCTCGACCAGGGCCTGCGCAAGTACATGCTGGGCGTCTACAACTACATGGCTTCGGGACTGCTCGTCAGCGGTGTCGTGGCCCTGCTGGTCTCCAATTCACCGTCGCTGATGCAGGCGATCTTCGGTTCGGGACTGGCCTTTGTCGTCATGCTTGCACCGCTCGGCATCCTGCTCGTGATGTCCTTCGCGCAGAACAAGATCAGCACCCCGGTGATGCAGGGGCTCTACTGGCTGATGGTGGCGATGTTCGGTGTCTCGCTCTCGACCGTCTTCATTGCCTATACGGATGCGTCGGTGGTGCGGGTATTCCTGATCACCTCGGCCTCCTTCGCGGGACTCAGCCTGTTCGGCTACACCACGAAGAAGAACCTGTCCGGCATGGGCAGCTTCCTGATGATGGGCCTGATCGGTCTGATCATCGCGTCCGTGGTGAACATCTTCATGGAATCCTCCATGATGCAGTTGGTCATCTCGATGATCGGCGTGCTGATCTTCGCGGGTCTGACCGCGTTTGACACGCAGCGGATCAAGTCCACCTACATCCAGCACCGCATGGAAGGCGACGTCGCCGTCCGCTCTGCCGTGATGGACGCGGTGTCGCTGTATCTGAACTTCGTCAACATGTTCATGTTCCTGATGCACCTGCTGGGTGACCGCGAGTAGTCTTCTCGCGCCCAGGCGTCCGAGTTCGGGGCGGCCCGGTGAGCAATCACCGGGCCGTTTCTTTTGTGGCGACCTGAATCCACCCCTAGAATGGCGCACGGATTCTGTTTGGGGGAACGCCGATGCGCATCGTCATCGCCATGATGAAACACGAGACGAATACCTTTTCACCTGTCGTGACGGACTGGGCGCGCTTCACCGGCTGGGGCAGTTTCCTGGGGGATGAGGCGCTGGCTGCGTATGACGGCACGGGGATGCCCTTCGCGGCCTACCTGGACCTGGCGCGGGCGCGCGGTGCAGAGATCGTGACCCCGGTCGCGGCGGAGGCCATGCCGTCGGGCAAGGTGCAGCGCGAAGCCTACGAGATCATGGCCAATGCCATCGTCGATGCCGTGGCTGAAGGCTGCGACGCGGTGATGCTGGACCTGCACGGTGCCATGGTCGCCGAACATACCTTCGACGGGGAAGGCGAGTTGCTGCGCCGGATCAGGGCAGTCGCACCGGACGTGCCGATCGCCGTGACCTGCGACCTGCATTGCAACCTGACCAGCGACATGGTGGACAATTGCGACGCCCTGATCGGCTACAAGACCTACCCGCACGTGGACATGCACGAGATGGGGCAGCAGATCGGGGAGGTGCTGCTGCGCATGATCGACGGCGATGTGCAGCCCACCATGCGCTGGGGCAACCTGCCCCTGCTGTCGCAGACCCTGATGCAGGGCACGGATGACGAGCCGATGAAGGGGCTGATCGCCATGGCCCGCGCGGCGGAACAGCGCCCGGGCGTGCTGGCGGCAACGGTGTTCGGCGGCTTCGCCCTGGCGGACATCCCGGATGCGGGAACGTCGGTCATCGTCGTGACGGACAATGATCCGGCACTGGCGGAACAGGTGCGCGACGAGATCATGGCCGCGGCCTGGGACCAGCGCGAAGCCTTCATCTATCCGCACCGACCGCTGGAAGAGGCGGTGGCGAGTGCGAAGGAACTGACCGACGGGCCGGTGATCCTGCTGGACCATGCGGACAACGTCGGTTCCGGTGGCACGCAGGACGTCATGACGGTGATCGCGGAAGTGCTGCGCCAGGGACTTGAAGGTGTCGCCGTTGCGGCTGTCTGCGACCCGGAGGCCGTGCGGCAGATGCAGGCGGCTGGCGTCGGCGCGACCCTGACGCTTTCCCTCGGCGGTCGCACCGACATGCCCTCCATCGACCGGGCCGGCGCACCGCTGGAACTGACCGGCAAGGTGCGGACGCTGACCGACGGCGAATGGATCTGTCGCGGGCCGATGTACACCGGCGTCACGGTGCGCATGGGGCCGACGGCGGTGCTGGAAACCGGCGGCATGAAGATCGTCGTGGTTTCACAGAATCACGAGCCCTGGGACACCGGCGTCTTCACGTCGGTCGGCATCGACCCGCTGCACGAACGCTACCTGCTGCTGAAGTCGCGCATCCATTACCGTGCCGGGTTCGCGCCGCTGGCGAAGGCGACATTGACCCTGGACGGCGTCGGGGTGACCACGTCCGACAACAGCCTGCTGAACTACGAGAACGTTCGCCGCCCGGTCTATCCGCTGGACCTGATCAACGAGAGATAGCGCCGGAACCTAACCGACCTGCTGCGAACCGGCGATCAGCGACGCGGCGGCGATCAGGGTCATCGGCCAGCGCAGTTTCGGGTACCATTCGGGCAGCAGGGCGCGCCGCGCCATCAGGTGATCCAGCGCGGCCCAGACAATCAGGCAGGCGGCGAGGGACAGCATCCGGTTGGATGGCGGCTGGAACATGATCAGCCAGGCCGCGATGCTGGGGGCCATGGCCAGGATCAGGCGGAGGGGCACGAGGCGTCTTTGCGGGTCGGCCAGCGCGAAGCCCCAGGTGGTACCACCCAGGAACGACAGGATCAGCGCGCCGTAGACGGGCAGGGAATAGATCGCCCAGCCCTTCCAGCCGCCTTCTGCATACTCGATGGCAACGACACCACCGACAAAGGGAATCAGCCCGAGGACGGACAGCAGCAACGGCAGAGGCGGAATGCCCCGCATCAATCCGTTTCCCCGCGTTCGTAGAGGCATTCGCGGCCGAGGCGTTCCAGGCAGGCCTCTGCCGACCAGGGCAGCATCAGGGCGCCGCAGCGGCTGTCGCGGTAGAGCCGCTCCAGCGGGAACTTCTTCATGATCGTGGAGCCGCCGCAGGTGCGGATGGCCAGGCGACAGATGTCGTTGACGGATTCCATGATCGTGTAATTGGCAACGAAGGCGCGCATCCGCGCATCCTTCGACGGGTCGAAGCGGGCGTCCGTCGCAGCTTCCCGGAACAGGGCGCGCATCTGTTCCAGCTTGATCCGCATCTCGGCCACGGCGAACTGCTTGATCGGGCTGCCGCGCTTCACGCCCTTCGCGCCCTCGACCTCGCCACGCAGGAACGCGACGGTGAAATCATAGGCGGCCTGGGCTATGCCCATGTAGGCGGGGGTCAGGGTCAGGAACATGTGCGGCCACTGGATCGCGGCCTTGTAGTAGACGCCGCGCGGCATGATCTGATGCGCGTCCGGCACGAAGACTTCCCGGATCTCCAGGCTCTTGGAGACCGTGCCACGCATGCCCAGCGTGTCCCAGCTGCCCATCACGGTGAAGCCTTCCGCGTCGCCCGGCACGGCGAGCATGATCGTGTCCTTCGGGTCCAGCGCCTTGCCGTCCTTTTCCTCGGTACAGAGGACCGAGTAATGCGTCGCCGCGCCGGCAAGGGAGGCGAAATGCTTCATGCCGTTGACGACATAACCGCCCTCGACCCGCCGCGCCGTGGTGCCGAACGGGGCCTTGCCGGTCGCCGCCTGCGTATGGGGTTCGGAAAACGGCTGGGCGAAGATCGCCCGGTCGTTCAGGACCAGGTCGTAGAGCGCCGCGCGCCGTTCCTGGTGACCGCGCCGCTCGTCATCCGTCATCGGCAGATCGTCGGCCAGGGGACCGGACCAGAGCATGGAGCAGGAATGCATGTTCAGGGTCAGTGCCGTGGCACCGCAATGCCGCCCGATCTCCGATGCCACCATGAAGTAGGTCTGGTAGTCGGCCCCAAGGCCGCCGTACTGGCCGGGGATGCAGAGCGCCAGCAGTCCGGCGTCCCGCAGGTCGTCGTAGTTCTCGTGCGGGAACCGCGCATCCCGGTCGATCTCGAATGCCCGTTCGGCGAAGACCGGTCCCAGTTCCGTGGCCCGGCCGACCAGGTCCCGCTGGCGGTCGGTCAGATCGAAATCGGCCCACATGCTCATGCCGGCAACCCCCTGACGAAGGCGCCGATCAGGCGACTGGTTTCGGCCGATGCTTCCAGGTTGGCGATATGGCCAGCACCTTCGATGACGTGGAACCGGCTGCCCGGAATGCGCTCCGCCATCCGCTCCATGACCGCTGCCGGGGCGGTATTGTCTTCACTGCCGGCGATCAGGCAGGTGGGCACGCCGATCCGTTTCACGGCATCCCGCCGGTCGAAGGTGATCAGGCAGTTCAGCGCCTGGCGATAGGTGGCGGAGGAGATCCGGCTCATGGATGCCGTCAGGGCCGCGGCGACTTCCGGGCCCGCGTTCGGTCCGACCATGCCGGCGACGAGGCCGGGCGCCATGTCGGCCGGGGACTTGCCCTCGTCCAGCGGTTTCAGCCGGGCCGCGAGAAATTTCTCCTGGAAATCACCACCCGGCTTGCCGAACGCCGCGCTGGTGCACATCAGCACCGCCGCACGGACGCGTGACGGGTGAAGCGCCAGGAATTCCTGCGCGATATAGCCCCCCATCGACAGGCCACAGATCACGGCCTGTTCCAGCTCGAGGTGGTCCATCAGGCGCGCCAGCGAATCGGCCAGCGCGGGGAACGTCATTTCCGGCAGGGCAGGGGAATCGGCATAGCCCGGTGCATTCCAGGCGATGCAGCGGAATTCGTCTGCCAGGTCGGCGACCTGCGGGGCCCAGTTGTCGGCATTGCCGCCGATGCCGTGCAGGAAGATGATCGGCGCGCCGCTGCCCTGGTCCGTGAATGTCGGGATGATGGTCATGCCAGTGCCCCCTGCAGCACGCCGTCCTGAACCACGACCGTGCCGTCCAGGCTGATCGTGTGCCCCCGCATGGGCAGGTCGAAGTGGCCGAGGGTGTAGCGCCCCGCCACCTCGTTCGCGCCGGTGGAATAGAGGAAGTTGCCGCCGAAGGCCCGCAGTTCGGTGCCGTTCACCTGGCTCTTGTCATAGGCGGTCAGCGAATCCCAGCGCGCGGCCGGGTTCATGCCCCAGCCAACGTGGCTGACGGCATAGGCCTCCCGGTCGCCCCAGGCCGCGATGTAGCTTTCGAACAGGGCTGCATCGACGCCGTCGCCGGAGATGTCGGTGATGTAATCGTTCTCCACCGTCAGGCGGATCGGACGGTCGACGTAGCGCTTGAAGGTCAGGTTCACGTCGCCGGTGTTCATCACCACCGTACCGTTGACGGAGCCCGGCGCGGGGAAGCAGAGGCAGAGACCGCCGGGCCAGTGCGTGATCGTGCCCGCGCGCCTGGTAAAGCCCCAGCCGCCGCCCGCCGGGGCCTTTTCCACGTCCACGGTCAGGTCGGTTCCGGCAGCGGAGGTGACACGCATCTGCCGCGCATCGCGCAGCATCCTGATGCCGGTCTTCACCTTGGCTTCCAGGTCCGGGTCCGGGGTCAGCCGTTCCAGCAGTTCCGGGTGTTCGTTGGATATCATCAGCACCCGCGCGCCGCCCTTCAGGATCGCCGGCAGTTCCTTCGCATGCAGCAGGCCCTCCACGGTGCAGTCGGCGACGAAGCCGGACGCGCCCAGGGCGTTGATGACCGGTTCCAGGTCCCCGATCGCGTCGGATGCGCCGGTGGAACGAATCGGCGCGGCGCTGCGCTGGCGCGGGGAGGGCAGGGTGACGTGGAAGACCCTGGCTCCCATGCGCAGCAAGGCCAGTTCGGCCAGTTCGACATTGACCCTGCGGCTCTGGGTTTCCGACAGGATGGCGCAGACCTCTCCCGGCTTCACGTCACACAGCCCGAAGGTCGTCGCAAAGGCGTCGATCCACCTGGCCTCGATTCGTTCCTGCAACATTGCTTGCCCCCTCAGGCTGCGCGATAGGTGGACGTGGCGGAGGCTTCGCCGTCGGCTGCAACGCGCCCGTCGTGGACCATGTGGATCAGGTGCGCCAGGACCGACCGGGATGCGGCGGAATGCAGGTTCTTCGGCACATCCGCATACATGATGGCCACCATCTGGGCGATGGTCTGCGGACCCTTCCGCAGCAGGTCCAGGATCTGGCTCTCGCGCAACTGGCGATGGGCGCGATAGGCCTCGACGTAATCCCGCACGTTGTCGATGGGTGCGCCATGCGTCGGGTAATAGCGCTGGTCGTCCCGGGCCAGCAGCTTGTCGAGCGAGTTGAAGTAATCGGTCATGTTGCCGTCCGGCGGCGACACGACCGTTGTCGACCAGCCCATGATGTGGTCGCCGGTGAACACCGCCTTTTCCTCGCGCAGGGCAAAGCAGACGTGGTTCGACGTATGCCCCGGGGTATGCACTGCCTCGACCGACCAGCCATCGCCTTCGATGATGTCGCCGTCCCGGATGACGTGATCCGGCCTGAAGTCGTGATCGCCGCCTTCCTCCACCTTCGGGCCACCCCGGTCGCCACCGTGCGGGCCATAGCCCCAGGTCTGCGCCCCGGTTGCTTCCTTGACCAGGCGTGCGGCCGGACTGTGGTCGATGTGGGTATGGGTGATCAGCTGATGCGTCACCGTCTCGCCCTCCACCGCGCGCAGCACCGCCGCCACGTGCTGCTCGTCCAGCGGTCCGGCATCGACGATCGCCACCTTGCCGCGTCCGATGATGTAGGTGCCGGTGCCATGGAAGGTGAAACCGCCGGGATTGTTGCAGATCACCCGACGGATCATCGGGCTCAACTCCGCCGGTTTTCCATACTCGAACTCAAGTTCCCGAATGAACGGAATTGCATAGGCCAATTTATGTTTCCTCCCCACGACGTGACGAATTGACAGTCGTCGTCTGACCCCTATCCTACCTGAGCCGTTACGCGACGAAACCCGCGTAATCGAATTGGGGAAGGCGACAAGGTCCGACAAAAAGGACCAGCAGCTCCGAAGGACTGGCATTGCCGCCACGTGCGGCGCAGGGGAGGATAAAGGGACGTGGACTCCGTCCAGATTTATATTTCGTTGTTGATCAACGGACTGGCGCTCGGCTGTATCTATGGCCTGATCGCTCTCGGTTTTGTGCTGATCTACAAGGCCACGGAGATGGTGAACTTCGCGCAGGGCGACCTGATGATGGTCGGCGCGTTCATCGCCTTCGGCCTGATCGCGGGCATCGGCTTCAATTTCTGGGTCGGGTTCCTGCTCACCGTCATCATCATGATCGTGCTCGGCTTCCTGCTCGACGTCGTGGTCATCCGCAGATTGATCGGCCAACCCCAGTTTTCCATCGTCATGGCCACGATCGGCATCGGTTATGTCGTCCGGTTCATCATGCCCTACGCGTTCAATGTGGAGCAGATTGCCTTCCTGACCCCGTTCACGGGCAAGGCCGTGCACCTGGCCGCGATCACGCTGGATGCGGGCAAGCTTGCCGCCGTGGTCGGGACGCTGGTGCTCTGCGCCGGGCTGTACATGTTCTTCCAGCGCACGCGGATCGGCATCGCCATGCAGGCGGCGTCGCAGAACCAGCTTGCCGCCTATTACATGGGCATTCCGGTTGCGCTGATCTTCTCCCTGATCTGGGGAATTTCCGCCGGTGTCGCGGCGATCACGGGCGTCATGATGATGCCGATTGCCAACGTGATGGACCCATCCATCGGGTTCATTGCCATCAAGGCCTTCGCGGGCGCCGTCGTGGGGGGCTTCGGGTCCATTCCCGGCGCGCTCGTCGGCGGCATCATCATCGGCCTGGTGGAGCAATTCTCCGACTAACTGCTGGCCCCCGGCTACAAGGACATCATGGTGTTTTCCGTGTTGCTCGCCGTGATGGTGGTTCGCCCGGAAGGTATTTTCTCCCAGATGGGCCGGAAGAAGGTCTGATCCGATGCGCTTTGTATTCAAGACACGCTACGAACAGGATCTGCGGCTCTGGCGCCACAATGGTGACCTGATCGGCTACGGCATCTTCCTGGCCGCCCTGCTGGCCCTGCCGATCTTTGCCGGTGTCTATTACGTGGGTGAGGCCAATCTCTGGATCATCTACTCCATCGCCGCGATCGGCCTGATGATCGCCGTCGGTTTCACGGGCATGGCCAGCCTGGGCCATTCCGCGTTCCTCGGGATCGGTGCCTATACCCACGCCTACCTGCTGCAACAGGGGGTGCCGTTCATCTTCTCCCTGCCCATCGGCGGGTTGCTGGCGGGTGCCGTCGGCGTGGCGGTCGGCCTGCCGACCCTGCGGATGCATGGCATCTACCTGGCCATCGCCACCCTTGCCGTTGCCCTGATTGCCCAGGAGATCATGTCCAAGTGGTCGTCGGTCACGGGCGGTTTCGACGGCCTGCCGGTTGCCGCTCCCGATTTCCTGTCGATCCAGACCGAAGCGATGTACCAGGGCGAATGGTTCTCCGTCGGTGGGCTTCACGTCGGCTGGACGGAACTCTGGTCACCGGTTTCGCTCTACTACATCTGCGTCGTGGTGCTGATCCTGGCCGCGTTGATTGCCCGGAATCTGCTGCGCAGCCCCACGGGACGGGCGTTCGTC
>CAJYBQ010000066.1 GCA_913064755.1 uncultured Alphaproteobacteria bacterium | reverse complement strand
GTGGGACAGCGGCGCTACGGCGGTCAGGCCGTCGGCAATGTTCATTGACGACACGCTCCCCCTGAAATCCAGTTCAATGTAGTCCCGCGCAAAACCGGCCTGCATGTACCGCGGCTTGACATCCAGCTTCAATGCCTGGTCCGCGCCCGCATCCAGCACCGACCCCTCGACCCGGAACCTGGCGCCGCCGGGAACGATGCCGTCTCCCAGTGTCAGTCGATCGACCCGCAAGAGGTCGAGCCGTACCGGAACGGGGGCGCGGGGCCAGTCGAGGCTTTGCAGGATGCTGGTGCCGCCGTCCTCCGGCGTTTCCGGTTCATCCGTGCTGGCCGGAGGGCGGACCACGTCGATGGCCCCGACCGTCAAAGCGTCGATGTTGACGGCGCTGCGCAACAGGTCGTTCAGGCGCCAGTCGAGCACCAGTTGATCCAGGGTCAGCCAGACACCTTCGGCATCGGCCATTTCCAACCGGTCCAGGTGGATGACACCTTCCCCGTCGCGGCGGAACCCGCTTGCCGCGATCTCCAGTTCCCCGGGGCTGTTGACCTGCGCCAGGCCCATGTCCAGCGCCGCTGTCCAGGTGTCTTCCCCCGCCAGTTCCAGGAACCAGAAACCAACGGCGAGCAGCAGCACGACGGGTGTCAGCAGGATGGCCAGCGACCAGAGCAGGATGCGACGAAGACGGCGGCGCATCAGAATGCCTGTCCCAGGCTGATGTAGAATTCGAACAGGCTGTCCCCGGCACGACGGTGCAGCGGGAACGCAAGGTCGAAGCGGATCGGACCGACGGGGCTGTAGTAGCGCAAGCCGCCACCGACACCGACGTTCACCCGTTCCTTGAAGTTCGGGAAGGGTTCTTCCTCCACCAGGCCGGCGTCGACGAAGGTCACGAAGCCGAAGCTGTCCGTCACCTTGATCCTCGCCTCCAGCCCCGTTTCCGCCAGGAACCGACCGCCCGTCTCGTCACCCAGGGCGACCGGCGAGATCGAGCGGAAGCCGAAACCGCGCACGGAACTGCCGCCACCCGAGAAGAACAGCTGGTTGACCGGCACGTCTTCCAGGTCACCGCTGAGAATGGAGGCCACGCGGGCCCGGGTCGCGAACACCAGTGCATCGTCGCCGATCACCGAAAGGTAATAGGATCCCCCGGCCGAGGTGACGCCGAAATAGGTCGGGTCGCCATCGTTGAGGCCCATGTAGGGCGTCGCGGACAGGAACAGCTTGTGCCCGCGCGTCGCGTTCAGGGGATCGTTCGTCCTGACCTGGCGTGCTGTCAGGGGCAGGCCGATCAGGTAGGCCGTATCGCTTTCGACATCGGTCTCGGTGGCGGAAATGCTGCCCTTGACCGCGCCGCTGACGGTCCAGCCACCATCCAGCCCGGTGCGCAGGCCGACCTGAGCCTCGGCCGCCTGCTCGTCAAACGCGTCGTCGAAGGTATTGCGCAGTTCCGCGCCTTCGAAAACCGACCAGCGGGCCGAGGGGTAATGCGGTCGTGTCAGTTCCGCAGACAGTTTCTGTTCGTCGAAGGACAGGTCCAGTTCGGTCCGCAGGTCTTCCGCCCGACCGAACAGGTTGCGGTGTCGCCAGCCCGCGCGCACGCCGGGGCCGCGATCCGTGTCGAAGCGCAGGCTGCCACTGACGGACCGGGCCTTGGCCTCTGTCGCCTTGATGGTGACCGGCTGCGCCCCGTCTGCGACATCACTGCCCGGTTCGTTCGCCGGCAGTCGCACGCTGACCGACTTGAACAGGCCGGACGCGGCCAGTTGTTCCTGCACCTGGTTCAGTTCCGATTGCGCGACCGGCGCGCCGGGATCCCAGCTGACCAGGTCGAGCAGGTAATCGGTCTCCACCCCCGGATCACCTTCGATGCCCAGGTCGCCATAGGTCACGTAGGGACCGCTGTTGAAGGTCGCGGTGACATCCAGGCTTGCCCTGCCGCGATCCGCGACGGCCTTGCGCGACGCAAAGGCCGCATGGGGAAAACCGTTCTCCCGCAGATAGGTGACGACCTTGGCCTCGGCAGTGACAATCGCCTCTCCCGCCGCCGCCGTGCCGGGTGGCAGTTCTGCCGCGACATCCAGCAGCGCCGGTTCCGGCAGCGTGTCCCTGGTCTTGCCGAACACGATGTTGACGGCAGAGATCGTGTAGCGGGTACCCTGTTCCGCGCGGAAGGTGACCTGCGGCTCCGCCGCCTCCGTCACCTCACGCGTCACACGGGCCTCGTAATAGCCGCCGGCACGCAGGATGCGCTGCAGTTCCTCGATATCACCGTCGGCGCGCCGCTGCAGCGCGGAAATGCTGCGCACACCCCGCGCCTGGAAGATGAATGTCTTCAGCACCCCCTTGGCGACGTCGCGAATGCCCTCGTCCTCCGGCACGCCTTCGATCGTCGCCGTGTAGGTGACATCGCCCAGCCGGGTCACCGCGGTCTCGCCGCCGATGATGTCGTCCAGCCCGACATTGCTGCACCCGGCCAGCACGCACAGCACCAGGGCCGCGACCGTCGCGCGACGCAGGAACCGCCCATTGGGTGCAACCCTTGTGAAACGCGTCAGGATCGAAGTTCTCCGTTGGTCAGCCTGTCGCTTCAGGCAGGTGGCCGATGAGAGGCAGTTGATGACAGGCTGGCGTTAGCAGATCGTGACTGGATACACAGCACACAAGGCCGAAATCAGGCAACGCAACGAATTCCGCAATCCGTTTTCGGTGCCTCAGAAGATTCCGGCATCCAGTCCCGCGCCCATCAGCATGCCCAGATCGCGGCAACGGGAAACGAAAGTATCATCCCAGTCCCCGCGACATACCAGAGGCTCCTGCACGGCTTTCCAGCGCAGACCGGTGGTGATCGTGTCCACCGCCCGGCAGGTGCCGGTGCCGTCGTGTCCGGCCCGGACGTAGAGGGCGAAGGGCCGCCCCTGGGTCAGATCGAGGCAGGGATAATAACAGCGGTCGAAGAACTCCTTCAAAGCACCGCTCATGTATCCCAGGTTCTCCGTCGTGCCGAGAATGACGGCGCGGGCGGCCAGGACGTGTGACGGATCGGTGTCAAAGGGTGATCGCGCATCCACCCGGACATTCCTTATGTCCGGATGCGACGCGCCTTCGACGACCGCATCCCGCAGCCGCCGGGTATTGGCAGACGGTGCGTGGGCAATGACCAGCAGGGTGGCCGGATCAGCCATCTTTCTCGGGGCGCGCGTTCAACGCCGCCTGTGCCGCCGCCAGCCGCGCGATCGGCACGCGGAACGGGGAGCAGGAAACGTAATCCAGCGCCATCGCCTCACAGAAATGGATCGATGCCGGGTCGCCACCATGCTCGCCGCAGATCCCCAGCTTGATGTCGGGCCGGGTCTTGCGGCCGCGTTCGGCAGCGATCTCCACCAGTTCGCCCACGCCGTCGATATCCAGGCTGACGAAGGGGTCCTTGGCGATGATGCCCTGCTCGACGTATTCGTCCAGGAACGACGCCGCGTCATCACGGCTGATCCCGAAGGTCGTCTGGGTCAGGTCGTTGGTGCCGAAGCTGAAGAAGGCAGCGGATTCGGCAATGTCGCCGGCCCGCAGCGCCGCGCGGGGCAACTCGATCATGGTGCCGACGAGGTATTCCAGCGCCTCGCCACCCTGTTCCTCGTGCACGGCCGCCGCCACCGCGTCGATCCGGGCCTTCAGGATGTCGATCTCCTGCCGTGTCGCGGCAAGCGGGATCATGACTTCCGGCACCACGGCCGCGCCGCTTTCCCTTGCCACGATATAGGCGGCCTCGAAGATCGCCCGCGCCTGCATCTCGTAGATCTCCGGGAAGGAGATGCCGAGACGGCAGCCGCGATGCCCCAGCATCGGGTTGAATTCATGCAGTTCGGCGGCCCGGCGGCGCATCTGTTCCGATTCCGCATTCATCGCGGCGGCAACCGCGTCGATCTCGTCATCGGACTTCGGCAGGAACTCGTGCAGCGGCGGGTCCAGCAGCCGGATCGTGACCGGCAGGCCGGCCATGATGCGGAACAGTTCGACGAAATCGTCGCGCTGCATCGGCAGGATGCGCGCCAGCGCGGCCTTCCGGCCCTCCACCTTCTCGGCCAGGATCATCTCCCGCACCGCGAGGATGCGGTCCTCGTCGAAGAACATGTGCTCGGTCCGGCAGAGGCCGATGCCCTCGGCACCGAATTCCCGTGCGGTGCGGGCATCATGCGGGGTTTCCGCATTGGCGCGGACGCGCAGGCGACGAATCTCGTCGGCCCAGCCCATCAGGATGCCGAAGTCACCGGACAGTTCCGGCTGGATCGTCGGGACGGAGCCAGCCATGACCTCCCCCGTCGCGCCGTCGATGGTCAGCAGGTCGCCGGCATGGAAGGTGCGGCCCATAACCCTCATTTCCCCGGTCTTGTGGTCGATGCGGATGTGGCCCGCACCGGAGACGCAGGGACGCCCCATGCCGCGGGCGACCACGGCCGCGTGGCTGGTCATGCCGCCACGGCTGGTCAGGATGCCCTCAGCCGCATGCATGCCATGAATATCCTCGGGGCTGGTTTCCTCACGCACCAGCATGACCTTTTCACCCAGCTTGGCCTGTCGTTCCGCCTCGTCGGCGGTGAAGGCAATGCGACCGGACGCGGCACCCGGGCTGGCGGGCAGCCCCTTGGCGATGACGTCACGGGCGGCACTCGGGTCCAGGGTCGGATGCAGCAACTGGTCCAGCGAACCGGGCTCGATCCGGCTGATGGCCTCCGTGCGGTCGATCAGGCCTTCCTCGGCCATGTCCACGGCAATCTTCAGCGCGGCCTTGGCGGTGCGCTTGCCCGAACGGGTCTGCAGCATCCACAGCTTGCCCTGCTGCACGGTGAACTCGATGTCCTGCATGTCGCGGTAGTGGGCTTCCAGCGACTGGTAGACGCGCACCAGTTCCTCGAACACCACGGGCAGGTTCTCTTCCAGCGAGGGGGCTTCTTCCCCGGCTGCCTCGCGCGCGGCCCTGGTGATCAGCTGCGGCGTGCGGATACCCGCCACCACGTCCTCGCCCTGCGCGTTCATCAGGTATTCGCCGAAGAAGATCTTCTCGCCGGTCGACGGGTCACGGGTAAAGGCGACACCGGTGGCGGAATCATCACCCATGTTGCCGAAGACCATGGCCTGCACATTGACGGCAGTACCCCAGGCAGCGGGAATGTCATGCAGGCGGCGATAGGTATTGGCGCGGTCGTTCATCCACGAACCGAAGACGGCCCCGACGGCACCCCAGAGCTGGTCTTCCGGGTCCTGCGGAAACGGCTTGCCCGTGCTCTTCTGCACCTGTTCCTTGAACAGGCTGACGATCTGCTCCAGGTCCTCGACGGTGAGTTCGTTGTCGAGCCAGACACCGCGGGTTTCCTTGACGCCTTCCAGCAGGTCCTCGAAGTCACCGTGATCGACACCCAGCACCACGTCGCCGTACATCTGGATGAAACGGCGATAGCTGTCGAAGGCAAAGCGACGGTCGCCGGACCGGTTCGCCAGCCCCTCCACCGTTGCATCGTTCAGGCCCAGGTTGAGCACCGTGTCCATCATGCCGGGCATGGATGCACGCGCGCCGGACCGGACCGACACCAGCAGCGGGTTCGCCGCATCGCCGAAGCCCGCGCCGACGGTCCTGCCCACGGTAGCCAGAGCGTCACCGACCTGGCCGGCGAGTTCATCGGGGTATGCCTGGCCATGGTCATAGAACCAGGTGCAGACCTCCGTCGTGATGGTAAAGCCCGGCGGCACCGGCAGGCCGAGATTGCTCATCTCGGCCAGGTTCGCGCCCTTGCCACCCAGAAGGTTGCGCATGTCGGCGCGGCCCTCTGCAGCACCATCACCGAAGGTGTAGACCCACTTGCTCATCGCATCAGCCCTCGATCTTCGAGAAATCGGCAACCCGGTGCAACGTCGCCCGGATTTCTGCCAGCAGTTTCAGACGATTGGCCCTCAGGGCCGGATCGTCTGCATTCACCGTCACAACTTCAAAGAATGCATCGACGGGACCGCGCAGCGCGGCCATGGCGGCCATGGCACCGGCGAAGTCTTCCGCCATCAACGCGGTATTGGCGGACAGGTCGGCCTCGGTCAGCGACTGGCCCAGCCGTGCCTCGGCCGGGTCGGACAGCAGGTCGCGGTCCGCCGGACCGTTCCAGGTCTGTCCGTCCTTCTTTTCCTCGATCCGCAGGATATTCGCGGCACGGCGATAGGCTGCCAGCAGGTTCGCCCCGTCGTCGGAGCCGACAAGCCCGCTCAGCGCCTCGACACGCGCGACCAGGCGTACCAGGTCATCTTCCGTACCCAGCGCCATCACCGCCGCGATCAGGTCGTGGCGCACGCCCTGGCCGCGCAGGTGCACGCGCAGCCGCTCGGCCATGAAGGTGATGATGCCGGATGCCACGCCATCCGCCGATAACAGGTCACTGGTCAGGTCGCCCTGGATCCCTGCAAATGCCTGTCGCAACGCCGGATCCAGCGGCAGGCGCAACCCGTTCTCCAGCACGATGCGGATCACGCCGAGTGCGGCACGGCGCAGGGCAAACGGGTCCTTTGACCCGGTCGGGCGCTCATCGATGGCGAAGAAGCCGACCAGGCTGTCCAGCTTGTCTGCCAGCGCCACAGCGACGGCGACAGGATCGGACGGGCAATCGTCGGCCGGGCCGGCAGGGCTGTAATGGGACCGGATGGCCTCCGCCACCTGTTCGGGCTCGACATCCAGCCGCGCGTAGTAGCGCCCCATGATGCCCTGCAATTCGGGGAATTCACCGACCATTCCGGTCGTCAGGTCGGCCTTGGCCAGCAGACCGGCGCGACGGGTCATCAGCGGATCCGCCGCAACCTGCGGGGCCAACCAAGCGGCCAGTTCGGCAATGCGCCCGGCCTTCGCGCCCACCGACCCCATGCGGGCGTGAAACACGATGGGGTTCAGATCGGGCAGGCGGCTTTCCAGGGTGCGCCCGCGGTCCTGGTCCCAGAAGAACCGGGCATCCGACAGGCGCGCCCGCAGGACCTTCTCGTTACCCGCAACGATCGAGGCACCGCCGTCCATCGCCTGCAGATTGGCGACAAGGATGAAACGCGCGGCCAGGGTTCCATCCGGATGTTCGGTGGCGAAATACTTCTGGTGACTGCGCATGGATGTCGTCAGCACTTCCGCCGGCACGTCCATGAAGGCATCGTCGATGCTGGCAATCAACGGCACCGGCCATTCGACCAGGCCAGCGACCTCTTCCAGCAGGCCCGGATCATCCTTGAGGCGCAACCCCTCCGCCGCGGCCAGCTGCGCCGCGCCTTCGGCGATCTGCTGCCTGCGCTCGGCGCGGTCCAGAACGACCCAGGCGTCGCGCAGCCTTGCCTGGTAATCGGCAAAGTCAGTGACGGCGAACGTCCCCGGTGCATGGAATCGATGGCCGCTGGTCGTGTTCCCGCTCGTCACCGGACCGAATGTCAGCGGCACGGTCGCACCGTCGAATAGGCAGAGGATCGAGTGCAGCGGGCGCACCCAGCGTTCCGACCGGTCCCCCCAGCGCATGGACTTCGGCCAGGGCACCCTGGCAATCGCACCTTCGACCAGGCCGGGCAGGACCTCGGCAGTCGACTGGCCCTTGCGTTCGATGATGGCGAACAGGAACGTGCCCTTCGGCATTTCCCGGTATTCCACGTCGTCCCGGGTAACGCCCGCGCCCTTCAGAAAGCCTTCGATGGCCTTCTCCGGCGCGTCGGCACGGGGGCCACGGCGTTCTTCGCGCACGTCGGCCTGCGCCTCCGGCACGCCGCGCACCACGACCGTCAGGCGGCGCGGTGTTGAATGGGTTTCTGCGCTTTCCGGCGCAAGGCCGTTGTCGGTCAGGGCCGCAACCAGCAGGTCCTTCAGGTTGCCGGCGGCCTGAACCTGCATGCGTGCAGGGATTTCTTCGGAAAACAGTTCCAGCAGCAGTTCAGCCATGGCTCAAGCCTCCCCCGCCGAATTGTCTGTCTGATCATGCACCAGGTCACCGTGTTCGCGGCGCCAGGCTTCCCGCGATTTCAGCCATTCCTCCGCCGAACGCTTGGCCAGGGCACGCACCCGCCCGATGTAGGCCGCCCGCTCCGTCACGCTGATCACGCCGCGCGCGTCCAGCAGGTTGAACACGTGGCTTGCCTTGATGCACTGGTCATAGGCTGGCAGGGACAGGCCCTGTTCGGCCAGCGCCATGCACTCGCCCTCCGCATCCGCGAAGTGGCGGAACAGCATCTCGGTATTGGCGTGTTCGAAGTTGTGGGCGGAATACTCGACCTCCGCCTGGTGGAAGACCTCGCCATATTTCACGCTCGGCCGCGTCGCGGTGGGCGCGTTGAAGGCCAGGTCGTAGACATTGTCCACGCCCTGCACGTACATCGCCAGCCGCTCCAGCCCGTAGGTCAGTTCACCCGAGACGGGGGAGCAATCGAAACCGCCGACCTGCTGGAAATAGGTGAACTGGCTGACTTCCATGCCGTCGCACCAGACTTCCCAGCCCAGGCCCCAGGCCCCAAGGGTCGGGCTTTCCCAGTCATCCTCGACAAAGCGGATGTCGTGGTTCATCGGGTCGATGCCGATCTCGCGCAGGCTGCCCAGGTAGAGTTCCTGAAAGTCCGCCGGCGATGGCTTCATGATCACCTGGTACTGGTAGTAATGCTGCAACCGGTTGGGGTTCTCCCCGTAGCGACCATCGGTCGGGCGGCGGGATGGCTGCACATAGGCAGCGTTCCAGTGTTCCGGCCCCAGCGCGCGCAGGGTCGTCGCCGGATGGAACGTGCCTGCCCCGACTTCCATGTCATAGGGTTGCAGGATCAGGCAGCCCCGCGCCGACCAATAGGAATGGAGACGCAGAATGAGGTCCTGAAACGACGGCGCAGCGGCCCCGCTCTCTGGCATGAAACCAATCCCTGATGACTGAAGGCAGTTTAGGTCCGGGTACCTATATTGGTGCGGACAGGGGGGTCAAGGGCGACAGGGCCGCAGGTGCAGCATACCACCCCTTCATGCACCCCTGCCCCGGCACCGTGCCAGCAGTCCGGCGGCAGCCTATCCCGGCTTCCGCCCCGATATGCGGGTCAGGGTCTCGGGAATGAACTCCGTGACGGTGATGTCCCTGAATCCGGCCGCTTCCAGGTAGCCGACGCATTCCGCATTGGTGTGTGCATGGCCGATGGAACGGGGAATCGCCTCGTAGAGACCCCAGAGCGATGGCGCGATGGGTCCCATGCGGTCATCGTTCAGCGTCTCGCCGATCAGGTGGTACTCACCGCCCGGCTCCAGCGCATCGAAGACCATGGCCACGACATGCAGCCAGGTCGCCCGGTCGTAGATCGGCAGGTTGGATGCCTGGATCGCCACGTCGCAGCCCGCCGGGAACGGTCCCTTGGTGAAATCGCAGGGTTCCGCCGTCACCCGGTCGGACATGCCGTTCTCCGCGATGAACTCCCGCGCGACGGTGACGACCGGCGGCAGGTCCAGCACCACCGCCTCCAGCCCCGGCCAGGTCTGCGCCCCGACGATGCAATAGGCACCTGAACCGCCACCCAGGTCCATGATGCGCTTGCGCCCGGTCAGATCGACCTCCCGATGGAACTTCCGCGCCGCGCCCATGCCGATCGAATAGGTCGCCTTGTGATAGGTCCGGGCACTTTCCACCGTCAGGTCGTCATACATGCCCAGCGGTTCGGTCTCCTGGCTGAGCAGGACCTCCGAGAGGCGGCCCCAGTCGCCCCATTTCTCGCGCATGAATGTCATCCAGGCACCGGCGTAGCCCCGCTTGCCCTGCACCAGGAAGCGTTCCACGTCGGCCGCATTGGCGTAGACGCCATCCGGACTGCGGGTGACGAGTTCCAGGCCGGCCAGCGCATCCAGCAGGCGTTCCGCGTTCAGGTCACCGATCTTCACGGCAGCGCCCAGGCTCGGCACGGTATTCGCGCCGCCGTCGATATGCGTGAAGACGTCGAGGTCGATGGCGGCAAACAGCGCCCCGGTCTCCCAGTAGGCCTTGGCGATCCGTTGCAGTCGAACGGTATTCACACGCTTCTCTGTCATGGTCTTCTTCTCCTCCCCTTGAATCCCGGATCCGGCTTGTCCTGTCCCCCGCGCGTCAGTTCTGCGGCTTCTCAGCGGAAACACGCGGTGCCGGTGCATTGTCCTTCGGAAAAACCGTCGCGATGGCGGCGAGGATCAGGCCGGTCGCCAGCAGTTCCGGCAGCCCCAGGCTTTCGCCAAGCAGTATGGCCGATGACCCCAGTCCCACCAGCGGGACCAGCATGACGGAAAGCGATGCGGTCTTCACCGGCAGGCGTTTCACCAGCCACAGGTAGGCCCCGACGCCAAAGACCTGCGCGATCAACCCGGCGTAGAGCGTCGCCGCCGTTGCCTGCCATGAAACCGGTTTCAGTTCCATCAGGTCCGGGATCGCCAGCAGGGTTATCGGCAAGGCCCCGACGACCATCTGCCAGCTCATCACCGTCAGGTGCGGCACGCGCCAGACGTTGTATTTCTGCCAGACCGTGCCGAAGGCAAAGCAGAGCGAGGCGGCGACCATGACCATGGCGCCCATCGGCGCTTCACCCAGGCGCTTCGCCTCGTCCCCCATCAGCACTGCCAGCCCCCCCATGGCCAGCAACAGGCCGATGATGCGCCAGCGCGTCACGCGCTCTCCCAGCAGCGGGATGCCCATCAGAAAGGCCCAGACCGGCATGGTATAGGCGATCAGCGATGCCCGCCCGGCCTCGATCATCGTGACGCCGACGGCGGACAGGTAGAGCCATGCCCCCACATTGAACAGGCCGGCGATGATCAGGGGGCGCCAGTGATCCCGCGGCACCCGCAGGCTGTGCCCGGCGATGCGCGTGACGACCAGCATCGCGGCGGCCGCAAGCATGGAACTGATGGCACGGAAACTCAGCACGGACATTTCCTGC
>CAJYBQ010000065.1 GCA_913064755.1 uncultured Alphaproteobacteria bacterium | reverse complement strand
CCTGATCGGACAGGGCACGTTTCTGGAGCTGTTCCGGCTTGCCGCGGCGTCAGAGGGGTGGCGGGCGGAAATGACCCTGCTGCCGGACGGGGCGTTTCCGGTTGATCGTCTGGACGACCGACCGGTGGCGACCATCCGCATGGTCCGCGACGAAAGCCAGCGGGCGGACCCGCTGTTTGCCCATCACGGCCCCCGACGCACCCACAAGGAACCGTTCGATACAGAAAAGCCGGTTTCGGACGCGAATCTGGCGTCCATTGCAGCCAGTGCGGACAAGGACATGCGGTTCGTGACAACGCAGGTACCGGCGCGACGCCAGACCTTGCGCGATCTTGCCGAGAAGGCGCTGATCCTGGAGGTGGAGACGCCCCGGACGATGCAGGAGAGCATCGATCTCATGCGCATGGGGCCGGCTGAAGTGGCGGCCAATCCTGATGGCATCGACCTGCTCGGCCCCATGATCTGGTGGGGATCGCGATTGGGCATGGTGTCGAAGAAGGACATCCAGACGCCCGGCACGCAGTCCTACCAGGTGGGTCTCGACATGGTGAAGGGGCAGACGCAGACAGCCATGGCCTTTGGCTGGCTGGTGACGCCCGACAATTCGCGCCTGGCGCAACTGAAGGCGGGGATGACCTACCTGCGGCTCAATCTCGCCGCAACGGGGGCAGGGGTGGCGATGCATCCGATGAGCCAGTTGCTGCAGGAATATCCGGAAATGGCAGAGATGCAGCGCGACCTCTACGGGGCGCTGGATGTTGCCGCGCCTGACCACGTCCAGATGCTGGTCCGCTTCGGTCACGGCGTGAAACCCGGCCCCAGCCCCAGGCGTCCGGTTCGTGATATCGTGAGGGCATGAGCGAATCTGACCGAAATGGACTGTCGGAACGTGAGCGGCTGATATGGGAGCTGCTCACGTCCGTCGGCATCTGCGCCCAGCTGCTTGGCACCAGGGCGGGGGAGACGCTGGGGCCGGAGCTTCCACCGCCGCAGTTCACGATGCTGAACCACTTCGTCCGCGTGCCCCCGGACGTGAAGACCGTGGGCGACCTGGCACGCGCGTTCCAGTCGCCGCAGCCCGGCGTGACCAAGACCGCGCAGAAGCTGGTCGGCAAGGGGTTCCTGGCCAGTCGCGATGACCCGGATGACGGGCGCCGCAAGCTGTTGTCGATCACTGATGCGGGCCGCGCGGCACACATGCAGGCACTGCTGCGACTGAAGCCGGACAGCGAGCTGATCTTCGCCGACTGGAGTGACGCGGACCTGGATGCCCTGCGGGAACCCCTGTTCCGGTTGAAGTACTGGCTGGACGGAAACCGCAACAAGCGGGCCGTCGCCGACAGCCAGCATGCCAAGAGTTGATCGGTCGCGGGCTTGTCTGGGCGCTGCGCAGCGCCAGATCTGTGGAAGGTTGCATCAGATCAATTGGAAGTGGCGGAGGTGATCATGCGTGGTTTGTGGAAGGTTGTTGTCGGGCTGCTCGCACTGCCGCTGCTGGCAGCCCCGGTCGCGATGGCGAAACCGCTCGAGAAGGCGACCGCGTTCCCGCTGGCGATCCATCTGGACTATCGCGCCCATGCGCTGAACATCAATGCCATGCGACTGGATTGCCGGGTGTTCTCCGATGATGGCGCGCAGGTGGGACGCGGGACGGCCGAATGGCGCTTTGACCCGGCCTATCTCCATCGCCGCAACTCGGTCGATGCCGTGATCCCGGTGACGCTCTACAGCGGTTCGGACCCGGATACCGCCAGCAACTGTTCCTGCACCGCGCGCTTCGATGCGCGCAGCATCTTCTTCCGGTCGGGCCAGGACGATTTCGGCCAGAGGCCCTGGATGTTCGCCCGCTCTCACCGCTTTGCCGCACAGAGTTGCCGGCCGGGCAGCCTGCCCGAAGTCGTCGAAGGATGAGCGCGCAGGCCGCCGGGGATGAAAGGACCATCCCCGACGACATCCGGGCCATGGGGATCGATGATGCCTATGTCTCCCGACTGGTGGATACCTTCTACGGTCGGGTACGGCAGGATCCGGAGATCGGACCGATCTTCGAGGCGGCCATCGGCGACACCTGGGACCATCACCTGGCGAAGCTGAAGGACTTCTGGGCCTCCGTCGCCTGGGGTGCCGCGCGCTATTCCGGGCAGCCCGTCCCGGCACATCAGCGGCATCCGGAAATCGAGGCACGGCATTTCGACATCTGGCTCGGCCTGTTTCGCCAGACACTCGAGGACACGGCACCGACACCCGAGGTGGTGGACCACTTCATGATCAGGGCGGAACGCATTGCGCGCAGCCTGAAACTGGTTCTGTTCGGCGTTCCCGGCTTCGGCGGGGTCGCGCAATGACGTTGCCTGATGGCCTGCGCAAGCACGGCGAGACCAGGGTCTTCACGGCGGACACCGTTCCGGCGGCGCTGCTGAACAGTCACGACACCCGGCCCGGTGTCTGGGGCAAGCTGATGGTGCTGTCGGGGGCGCTGGACTACATCCTCGCAGGTCCCCCGGAAGTGGCCTCGCGCGTGGAGGCCGGTGACTTTGCGGTCATCGAACCCACGGTCCTGCACCGTGTCGGCCTGGTCGGCCCGGTGGAGTTCAAGGTCGAATTCCATTCCCTGCCCAGACCGGAAGCCGACTGAACGGGCTGCATCGTCGAAACGAATGTTCTAGGCTCCTGTCCGGCAATGGACGAGGGGAGGCGATCATGGCTGACGGAGACGGGCGACGTTTCGGGTTTCTGATGTTCCACGCATACGAGGAACTGGACCTGATCGGCCCATGGGAAATGGCAACCATGTGGCGCGACTACGCGCATGGCCCTGCCTGCGTGACGGTCAGCGAACACGGTGGCCCGGTCGCCTGTGCCAAGGGGCTTGGCACCGTGGCGGAGCATTCGTTCGAGAACTGTCCGCCGCTGGATTACCTGCTGGTGCCCGGCGGATTCTCTGCCTTTGACGAGATGCGGAACGACCGCCTGGTCGACTGGGTGAAGGCCCGCGCCGTCGAGTGCTCGCACGTCCTGTCGGTCTGCACCGGTGCCTTCATCCTGCAGGCGGCGGGTCTGCTGGACGGCCGTCGTGCCACCACCCACTGGAAGGGCATGGACGGCTTGCGTGACCTCGGCGTCACGGTGGAGAGGCAGCGCTGGGTCAGGGACGGCAATGTCTGGACTTCGGCCGGCGTGTCCGCGGGCATGGACCTGGCGCTCGGCTTCATCGCGGCGATCGACGGCGAAGATGCCGCCGCCGCCGTCCAGCACAATGCCGAGTATTATCCCGACGGGCGCATCTATGGCGACAATGGCCAGCATGCAGCAGCGGAGTGAGCAGCATGACACGACTTTCACGCGATGAACTGAAGGGCAAGGCACAGACCGTGCTCGGCCTGATCGACCCGGCCGAACTTGGCCCCACCCTGATGCACGAACACCTGCTCTGGGACATCCGCACACCGGCGATGCAGGCCGATCCCGACCAGGGCCCTGAAATCAGCCTCTGCAACTGCTGGCAGATCAACTACGGCAACAGGAAAGCGCCCGGCAACTACGTCTTCTTCGACCGGGAAGTGGCGACCTCGGAAGTCGCGACCATGCGCGAAGCGGGGGGGCGCAGCATCGTCGAACTGACGGTCGGCGGCCTGAAGCCGGAGCCGGAAGGCCTGGCCGGGATCGCGCGGGACACGGATACGCACATCGTCATGGG
Source organism: uncultured Alphaproteobacteria bacterium (assembly GCA_913064755.1). GTDB lineage: Bacteria > Pseudomonadota > Alphaproteobacteria > Minwuiales > Minwuiaceae > Minwuia. The sequence goes on along the minus strand of CAJYBQ010000065.1, from coordinate 7,276 downwards.
CTGTGGCCACTACGTCGATGAATACCAGGACCCTGCCAACCGCGACCGCACGGTTGCCGACTTCGCGTCCGAAATGATCGACCAGGTCACGCTCGGTGCATGGGGGACCGATATCCGCGCCGGGATCATCGGCGAGATCGGTTGCCAGTCACCCTGGACGGAGCTGGAGAAGCGGGTGATGGAAGGCGCGTTGATCGCGCAGGCCGAAACCGGTGCATCGCTGAACGTGCATCCCGGGCGGGACGCCGACCAGCCGCAGGAAGTGGCGGACTTCGTGGCCGCGCGCGGTGGCCGCATGGACCGCCTGATCATCAGTCACATCGACCGCACGATATTCGACGACGAACGGTTGTTCCGGCTTGCCGACAGTGGCTGCATCATCGAACTGGACCTGTTCGGGCAGGAGCAGTCCTACTACAACCTCAATCCCAGGATCGACCTGCCCAACGATGCCGAGCGCCTGCGCTGGATGCGTCGCCTGATCGACCGGGGCCACATCGACCAGATCGTGATTTCCCACGACATCTGCTACCAGACCCGCCTGAGCCGCTACGGCGGGCACGGCTATGGCCACATCTTCCAGAACGTCGTGCCGATCATGCGCCGCCGCGGTTTCAGCGAGGCCGAGATTGACCGCATCATCGTCGAGACACCAAGGCGCCTGCTGACCTTCGTCTGATCGACCTATTCCAGGCAGCCGAGTTCCGCATACCTCGGTTCCAGGTCGGCGAAGCTGGACGGCTGCCAGTTGGCGGCATCCTCCTCCAGCGTCTCGCGCTGTTCGGGGGTCAGGCGCGACCGCAACACGCCGAGGGTGTTGAGGATGTAGCGCTCCGACGTGAAGCTGGCGCTTTCATCGAAGGTCTCCAGCGCCACGCGGGACCAGAAATAGGCCGTGTCCGTATCCCCGCCGCCTTCTGCGTAGCGATAGAGGGTGCGCAACTGGGCCATCGGGTTGCCCTGCAGCGCGGCCACCTCGTCGCAACGGGCACCCGGATCGTCGGCGCGGCCGGAGCTGTAGAGCCGCCGTGCCTTCAGTGCCAGGGCATGGTGGTATCCACCCGCCGCCGCCTTCGTCAGCCAGGCCTCCGCGTAACGTGACTCCGGTGTGCCCAGGACATATTGCGCGGGCACGAAGCCACCGCTGGCTGCCGCTTCCAGCTTGTCGTTGATCAGGCGCGACATCTGCTGGCGGTCCCCGTCAGGTCGGCCATAGTCTGCCTGGATCAGCAGTGCCCAGGGCTTGCCCGCTGCGGCGTGGGGGCTGACGAGGCGCTCGGCCAGCATGTATTCGCCGCGCTCTATGGCCTGCAGCACCGGCAGGGCATCCGCCCGTGCATCGGCGGGCACGAAGGGCAGCAGGTCATCGATGATGGGGCGGGAGGTGCCGATGGGCGTGACCGAGACCCAGAACCGGTTCAGCGGCACACCTTCGAAGACGAAGAGGCTCTGTCCGACGCGACGTTCGATGCGGTAGGCCCCGAAGCGCGGGCGCATCCAGCTTTCCAGGCCAAGTTCCCCCGCCCAGCGCTTGATCGCTTCACGCGGCGAGACCTCCCGCGCGTGATCCAGGCCTGCCAGCGCGGGCTCGATCAGTGCCGCGATGTCCGCGAAGGCATAGAGGCCGGGATCGGCGGTCGGCAGCAGCGGGATTTCCATGCGCAGGCCGGCCAGCGCACCGTCGCGGCTGAACAGCACCGCGCCAGGGATCTTGCCATTCTCCGGCCCCAGTTGCACGCGCAGGGTGGTCGGGTCCCACGGCACCCTGTCTTCCTTGATCGTCACGCCCGCGAACACGTCGAGGGTCATCAGATGCTTGATCACCGCATCCGAGTTCCGGTCATAGGTCCGCGCCTTGTAGGCATGCGCGGTGGAGGCGGGGAGCAAGGCAGCGGCAAACAGCAGGCCCAGCAGCAATGCGGTGGTACGGAACAGGGGCACGCAACAATCTCCCGATCAGGGTCAGCCATTGCCGCAGACTAGGTCGCCCGGCGGTGCGGCGCAGCCACCGCGATCACAGTCAGAGGCCTGACGAGCGCACGTTCGCATCGGCGCGTTCGAACGTGCCGGGTTTCAGCCGGGTACCCAGCCCGGCACCATCGGGCGCGGAAACCACGCCATTGCTCACTTCCGGCAGGTTCTCTGCGATCTCGTTGTACCAACCGGTATAGAAGGCACGGACGAATTCCTGGATCAGGGCATTCGGCTGCGACATGACGAAATGCACCGAGGCCGCGAACTGCAGCGGGCCGGTGCAGTCATGCGGTGCCACCGGCAGGCCGGCCGCGTCGGCCACTGCCGCGATCCGTCGAGCCTCCGTCAGCCCCCCGCACCAGCCGAGATCCGGCATGACGATGGAGATGTCCCCGGTACCGATCAGCCTGGCCCAGTCGCGCAGACCGCCCACTGTCTCCGACGCCGTGATCATCGAACTGGTTGCCCGGCGGACCGTGGCGTAGCCGGACAGGTTGTCGGCCCGGATCGGGTCCTCGATCCAGTAGGGGTGAAACGGTTCCAGCGCCTGCGCGATCCGCGCCGCGGTCGGTGGGCTGAACAGGCCGTGCAGTTCGAACATGATGTCGATCCGGTTGCCCACGGCCGCGCGGATCTTGCGGAACGGATCGATGGCCCGGTCAAGTTCCGCCGGGCTGATGTCGAAACCGCCGGTTCGCTCCGCCGCGAAATCGAAGGGCCATATCTTCATGCCCGTGATGCCTTCCGACAGCAGGCTCTCGGCCAGCGCACCGGCATTGGTCAGGAAGCCTTCGAGGTCTTCGTAGGGGCCTTCCGCCGAACCGCCGATACCCCAGTTGCCGGTTTCCTGGCGGGGCGTGCTGCGGACATAACGGTACCCGGCGCAGGTGTTGTAGACGCGGATCTCGGGACGGGCGAGGCCGCCCAGCAACTGGTGGATCGGCACGCCCATGGCCCGCCCGACGAGGTCATGCAACGCCATGTCGATGGCAGAGCGGCCGCGCGTCTCGGCGCCTGATCCGGAATAGCCAACGTAAGGCTGCAGGGCCTGGAACAGGCCGTTGATCTGTCGCGGGTCGCGCCCCAGCAGCACCTCGGCGGCGGTTTCGTGGACATAGGATTCCGCCGCGCGGGCACCGTAGAATATCTCGCCCACACCCTCCGTCCCGTCATCGGCGGTCAGACGCACGTAGAGCAGGTTGGGGAAGTCGTCCAGGATCATCGTGTCGATGCGGGCAATCTTCATGGCGCGGACCTCTGTTCTGGGGGACCTTCCGGCGTGGCGGTTGTCACAATCGTAACTCCAATGTGCGTGGATGTGTGACAAACGCACATTGCGGTCGTGCGGTCCCGTTCTGATCTGATCAATTGGAAAGGAGAAGCGATCATGGCACTGGCAAGGTTCACGATCTGCCCGGAAACGACGGAAGACAACCTGGACGATTGGGCGATCTTCGTGCCCGAACGTGATGGCCGACTGGTTCGTGAAACCTACGATTCCGAGACCCGGACCGGCGAACTGATCCGGCTGGACGGGCCGCTGTTCGCGGGCGGTGGGGCCTTCGCCGAACACGTGCGCAGCATCGTGCCACCGACAGGTCCGATCACCATCATGGTGCACGGTTTCCAGTATGCGCCGGAGGCCGCGCCCGTTGCCCCGGCGCAGAAGGCCGCCAACCCGCACTCCCAGGTCTTTCACTTCGAGGAACCGGACGTCGTGCCCGGCGGTCCGCTGGAGATCGCGAGCCACGCGACGCCCTGGCCGAAGCGGCTTGGATTCGCCGACGACGACGGTCAGAGCGGTCTTGCCATCGCCTTCGCATGGTCCAGCCACCCGGCCTATCGCAGGGGTACCTGGCGCGACTGGCTGTCCAGCGTGTCCTGGCGCAAGCGGGGTGCCACCACCTATTACGCCCGCGCCTATCGCCGCGCGCCGATCGCCGGGATCGCGCTGGCAGCGCTGATCGGGCGCATCGGGGAGGTTGCACCCGGTCGCCCTGTCCGGCTCTTCGCCCACAGTCTCGGCAGCCGCGTGGTGATGACCGCGCTGCGCATCCTCGCCCATCGCAGGCACGCGGTGCTGCGCAGTGTCGACCGGGTGGTCGTCCTGTCCGGCGCGTCGCATTGCGGTCACGCGCGCCTGGCCCTGAACGAGATCATGCATGCCGACCTGGGACGGCCCAGGATCTACAACCTGATGACCCGGCGTGACGCGGTCCTGGAATTCTGGGGCAGGCGGTTCGCAGCCTTCGTCGCCCGTGACGAACTGGCGGCGCACCGTGGCTGGGCGCGGGTCAACCGGTTGCTGACGGGGGGCAGTGTCATCGGTCGGCACGGGAAGCCGGCCTTTGTCCGCTACCCACACTGGCTGGACATCCACGTTGACGATCCGGCCGTGATGGATGCGTTCGACCTGGCCCTCGACGGGCGCAAGGTGGATCACTGGACCCTGTTCACCAATCCGTCCTTCGCTAGATTCGCGGCGTTCCTGCTGACCCGTCGGAAACCGCTTACGCGCTATGACCTGGTTTTCCGTCATGGCGTCGGTCGGCATGCGAAATCAACCGCCGGGTCGGCATTGACGGATAACGCCTGAGACGCGGCCCGTTGCACCCGTCAGGCGAGAGTAAATGGGCTGTCCGTCGAGGTTTCGGTTAACCGATTTCACTTGCTATTCCCTGCTGAACGTGTTCGTTGGGGTCAAGCGTGATGTTTTCATGCTTGCTCGGGCGGTCAGTTGAGAGACCCCGCCACAACTAGAATAGCTGTTGCAGTCCTGTCTTCCTGGCAGACTGCAGTGGCCCCGATGGAAGACGTTATTTGGAACACGACAAGGACCGAGGCTCTGCCGGGCCGTACTTCGCTAATTACGACGCTGAGGTAAAAGACAGGCAACCAGTTCAACACATTGTGAATTCCGCGCGGTCGTCTGCTGTCGACAGCCAGGACGTCTGACCAGACCGGTCGACGGAATTTTCAACAGCTCAACCAACCAATCGAAACCATGCAGAAGGAATGATCATCATGGCTACAGGTACAGTTAAGTGGTTCAACGGCACCAAGGGTTACGGCTTCATCGCACCCGATGAAGGCGGAAACGACGTGTTCGTTCACATCAGCGCAGTGGAACGTGCAGGCATGAACGGCCTGAACGAAGGCGACAAGATCTCCTACGAGATCGAAGTCGACCGCAACCGCGGCAAGTCTTCCGCAGTGAACCTGCAGGCCGAGTAATCGGGCGCCACTGACCTTCCCGCCCCGGCGGGTTGGTCATGTGACCGAGGACCTTGAGTCAGGAAAAAGCGTCAGCCCGTTGATCGGGTTGGCGCTTTTTTCGTTTCTGCCTCAGCCGCCGTCGTGGCGCGCCGGGAAATGCGCGGTCAGCGGAACGCCAGGCCGGCGAAATCACCCTTGTCCCGCCATTCCTTCAGATAGCGGAAGTAGGCCGTCGGGCCTGCCGGATAACCGACATTCAGGCGGGCTGCCGGGCCGGGCGCCTGGCCTTCGTTGTTGTAGTAGCCCGGCGTGCAATCCGGCGATCCGATCATGCGGCCCGATCCGGTGAGCAGCAACTGTATCCATTCCTCCTCGGCCTCCGCCGTCACCTCGACCTCCCTGCTGCCCTCGTCGATGGCCTTGCGGACGATCATGGCAATGGTCCGTCCTGCCTCGGTCAGGTTGTGCGGCACGTTGGAAATCAGCTGGGCACCCTGGGTCGGCTGCACGATGAAGGCGTTGGGAAAGCCGTGTACGTGCGTGCCGTGCCTGGTGCGCATGCCGTCGGACCAGTGCGTCGACAGGCGCCTGCCATCCCGCCCGACCAGGTCGAAGCCCGCGCGCCGTGTCCAGTCGGTGCCGACCTCGAACCCCGATGCGTAGATGATGCAGTCGACCGGGTATTCCTGCCCCGCAACCACCACGCCGGTCGCCGTGATCCGCTCCACGCCCTGGCCGTCGGTATCGACCAGGTGCGTGGCGGGTTCGTTGAATGCCTGGAGGTATGCGTCGTGAAAGCAGGGGCGCTTGCAGAGCTGGCGATACCAGGCCTTCAGCTTCTCGCCGGTCTCCGGATCATCGACAATGGCCTGCGCCCGGGCGCGGATCTGCTCCATCTTCTCGTAGTCCGCATCTTCGTATGCGGCCAGCATCTGACGGGGCGTGCGCTGATCCTGCGGCAGTTGCATGATCCTTTCGCGGATGCGGCGCGCCAGGTCCGTCCAGCCGTCGTTGACCAGGTCGACCGTTGCCCGGCCCCCGGCCTGGTTCTCGGTGAAGTTCTCCAGCCAGCGTTGCTGCCAGCCCGGGGTCGCGATCTCGGCAAACCAGTCGGCATCGATCGGTTCGTTGTCGCGGATATCCACCGAAGAGGGCGTGCGCTGAAACACGAACAGGTCCTTGCAGGCGCGCGCCAGGTGCGGCACGCATTGCACCGCCGTGGCACCGGTTCCGATGATCGCCACCCGCTTGTCGGCCAGGTGTTCCAGCGGTGCGCCCGACGGATCACCGCCGGTATAGGCATAGTCCCAGCGGCTGGTATGAAACGAATGCCCGGCAAAGTCCTGGATGCCTTCGATGCCGGGCAGCTTCGGCACGTGCAGCGGGCCGGTGCCCATGCCGACGAAACTGGCGGTGAAGGCATCGCCGCGACTTGTCTCGATCAGCCAGTGCTTCTGCGTGTCATTCCAGGTCAGCGCGGAGACTTCCGTGTGGAACAGGGCATTGTCATACAGGCCGTACTGGCGACCGATGCGATGGCAATGGGCCAGGATCTCGGGCGCATGGGCGTATTTCTCGCTCGGCATGTGCCCGGTTTCCTCCAGCAGCGGCATGTAGATCATGGACGCGGTATCGCACTGGGCGCCGGGATAGCGGTTCCAGTACCAGGTGCCACCGAAGTCACCGCCCTTCTCGATGATGCGGACGTCCGAGATACCGGCCTCGACCAGTCGCGCGCCGGTGACCAGCCCGGCGAAGCCGCCGTCGATGAAGGCGAAGGTGACATGGTCGGTCCTGGCGGCGCGTTCGACCCTTGGCGTGTAGGGATCGTCGAGGTAGTGCGCCAGTTGCCCTTCAAGCCTCAGGTACTGCGCGTTGCCGTCGCTGCGCAGGCGCTTGTCGCGCTCGGCCAGGTACTTCTGCCGGATCGCTTCCTTGTCGATCGTCGGCGTGACGGTGGTGTTGGCCATGTCTGATTCTCCGATAGATCATCTAGGATCCATTCTCGGGCGGGATTCAGTGCAATTCAACGACTTGCGTGGATATGCAAAGGGCGTGCTCTGGGCATTCATATTGCTGGAGCATG
>CAJYBQ010000064.1 GCA_913064755.1 uncultured Alphaproteobacteria bacterium | reverse complement strand
CTTCAAAGACGAGGTCGGAGATTGGCGACTCTGCATCTTGACGCCCTTCGGGTCGCGAATTCACGCGCCGTGGACCCTGGCGATTTCGGCGCGGCTGGCGGCGGCGGCCTTGGGGTACAACGAATGTGTGACTTACAGCTTTATTGATCAGGCATCTGCCGCCCTGTTCGGCGGCGGCGACGAAGCGGTCACCGGCGGCGGTCAGGGTGACACGCTGGAGGGCGTTGAAGACACGCCGCCGGGTGGGGGGCGGCCGGATACGGACGCGCAAGTGATCCTCGGCAACGACTCGCCAGATCGACTGCATGGTGGCATCGGTGACGAGGTGATGCGTGGCCGTGGCGGCAACGACCTGATGTTCGGTGGAGATGGCGCAGATACCCTGGATGGGGGAGACGGTCTGGACCGTGTCTTCGGCGATGCCGGCAACGACAAGCTGCTGGGTGGCGCGGATCGCGACGTGATGTTCGGTGGCCTGGGTGATGACAGGATCTTCGGCAATGCGGGCCGTGACAACCTGTTCGGTGACGATGGCGACGACCTGCTGTCGGGTGGTGCCCACCTCGACCTTCTGCGCGGTGGAGACGGTGACGACACGCTGTTCGGCGGTGGGGGCGACGACAAGCTGTTCGGTGGAGACGGCAATGATGTGCTGTTCGCGGACGAAGGTCATGACCGGCTTTCCGGGGGAGCGGGCAACGATGTGTTCGTCTTCGACCTTGGTGAACCGCTCGGCAGCATCGATCAGATCACGGACTGGAACGATGGTGACCGGATCGATGTTCGTGGTCTCGGCCAGTTCTCGGGCGATGCGCCGGACCTGGCTGCACTGGCCGACGTGCTGTCCATCCGCAAGGTCGGCGGCGACAGCTTCGTTCAGGTTGACCTCGATGGTCCCGGCGGCGGCGGTTTCGTGAATTTCGTGCGCGTCCAGGGGCATGTGCTGCAACTGGACGAAATCACGTTCGATGACGGTTCCGGCCTGTTCTGATCTGGCCTGTTCTTATCCCGGCCTTTTCCGATCCCGGGCCGTTGTTCCGGAACTGGCCCGGACCGAGGTGGTATCCTGCCTGAACGCGGAAAGGGCCGGCCCGTTTCCAGGCCGACCCTTCCATTCCTTCGGGGGCAGTCGATCCGTGCAGTCGCCGTCAGACCGTTCGGGCGGCGCTGCTGCGGGGACCAAGGAACAGCCAGAGAATCAGGCCGATCAGCGGCAGCAGCAGGATTGCCAGGATCCAGATGACCTTCGAGCCCGTGCTGGCAGAGCTGCCGAAGATGTTCACCACGGCCCAGATATCCGCGATCAGGATCAGCAGGCCGATAATTCCACCAAATTCCAACATTTCAATTCCTCATTCTCGTGTGTTTCGGTCGATGCGTGTCCCTGGCGGGCAATTACTCGGTCGAGTCTTCCACCGCTTCCGCCGAGTCGTTGATGTCCTCGCCAATGCCGCGGATCGTGTTGTCACAGGCTGCGAGGCCGACAATCATGACCCCCATCGCGCCCAGCAGGCTCAGCTTCTTCAGGATATCGGTCATCATTTCTTCTCCTCTGCAATGCGCCGCAGCAAGGTCCTGCCTTGCTCCGCGGCCTTGAAACTCTTCCTTGCCTTCGGGTCGTCGAACTGTCGTTCCTTATCGGTCGGCAACCTGTTGGCGGGTCGTTCGTTGACCCTTTCGAGAACCTCGTCTTCCGTCACGAGTGAAAGAAGAACCGGCATGTATTCAACTCCTGTTTCGTTGACGAGTTGCAAGGTATTCATCTGGCGAAATATTTCAAATGGTTTCGTATGTGTCTTTTCGAGTTCTTAGTGAACATCATTGAAATACTTGGGTGGTGGAAGAGTATTACTTTACACATGTTTCGTAGGTGATGGAGCATGACCGGGTGGCGTGCTTGGCGTCAGTGACGTATCTTGCGGCTCCGATGGAGGTGAGAACGATGCCCGAAAGCGTGCCCCCGAAACGCACAGAGAAACTTCAGCTCATGCTTGATGACCTGGAGATGGAGGCGATCGACGACTGGCGGTTTCGCCACCGGATGCCTTCGCGTGCGGCGGCCATTCGGGAATTGATCCGGCGTGGCCTCGAGGCGCGGGAGTTCGATGAGCCGGAGACCGACAAGACATCGACAGAGTTCCGGGTCGTCGAGCCGGACTGAAGGCGCCCTGCGGCTGTTCCGCACCGGAGCCCGGCCGAACCCCTGGTGGCCCGATGCATGGAATGGCTTCCCGAGCCGATGCGTTGCTGCGACACTGGTCGAAACAGCATCTGGACAGCGCATTGGGGGAGGATACGGATGCCGGTAGTTTCAGCATCTCGGCTTGAGGATTTCGTCGCGGACATGGCGCGGACCGGTGGTTCGTCGGACAAGGAAGCCGGGCAGATCGCGCGGCAGCTTGTCGGCGCCAACCTGCGCGGCCACGACAGCCACGGCGTCGGCATGATGCCCGCCTACATCAACGCGCTGCAGTTCGGCAAGCTGAGCGCAAATCAACACGTCACCCTGGTGCAGGAAAGCGGCGCGATGCTGCTGCTGGATGGCAACGCCGGCTATGGCCAGGTGATCGGCGAGGAAGCCATGGACCTCGCGATCCCGGTCGCGAAGGCGAACGGCATGTGCCTGATGAGCCTGCGCAACAGCCATCACCTGGGACGCATCGGTGCCTGGGGTGAACAGGCGACGGATGCGGGTCTGATTTCCATCCACTGGGTCAATGGCATCACGCGGATGCCGTCCACGGCCCCGTTCGGCGGCTCCGACGCGCGTTTCATCACCAATCCCTACTGCACGGCGATACCTGCCTCGCCGGATCATCCGCGCATGGTGCTGGACATGGCCACGACCAAGGTTGCCATGGGCAAGCTGCGTGTTGCCTACAACAAGGGGACGGAGGTGCCGCCGGGCTGCGTGATTGATTCCAAGGGCAACCCGACGCTGGATCCGTCGGTGATGTACGAGGAACCGCTCGGCGCGATGCTGCCGATGGGGGACCACAAGGGCTATGGGCTGGCGCTGGTCTGCGAGATACTGGCCGGGGCCCTGTCAGGCGGCGGCACGTTCCTGCCCGGCCGGTCGGACGGGTTCTCGATCATCAACAACATGCTGACGATCCTGGTGGATCCGGAACGGCTGTGTGATCGCACGGCGCTGATGGCGGAAGTCGATACCTTCATCAAGCATGTGAAGCAATCGCCGCCCGCGCCAGGCGTGGACGAAGTGATGATCCCCGGCGATCCCGAGCGGAAGTCCATGGCGGACAGGCTGGCGAACGGGGTGCCGGTTGACGATACGTCGTGGGAAGAGATGGTCCAGGCGGCGGTGCAGGTCGGCATGGACGAAGCGGCAGCGCGCGCCTACGCGGCGTGAGGTTGCCTGTTGGTGCGGGCATCCGACACCGGCGCTTATCGAGAATGATTTCATTGGGATGGGGAGAACGAGGCCATGTTCAAGCTGGGTCTGGAAGGCAAGGTTGCGATCATCACGGGGGGCAGCGATGGCCTGGGTCGTGCCAGTGCGGTACTGCTGGCGGCCGAGGGGGCGAAGGTGGCGATCTGTGGGCGCCGCGCCGCGCATGTGGAGCAGGCGGCGGCCGACCTGTCGGCGGCAAGCGGGGGCACGGTGCTGGGGATCCAGGCCGACGTCACCCGGCTGGCCGATTGCGAGCGGCTGGTGGCCAGCACGGTGGAGGCCTTCGGCGGTCTCGACATCCTGGTCAACAATGCCGGTGCTTCGGCGGCCTCACGGCTCCAGGACCTGGATGACGCGGCCTGGCAGGCCGACTTCGACCTCAAGATCATGGGCGCGGTGCGCATGTGCCGGCTAGCCATTCCGCTGCTGCGGGCGCGGGGAGGCGGATCGATCATCAATGCCTCCATCGGTGGCGGCAAGGCACCGCGCGCGGGGCAACTGCCGACATCCCTGTCACGGGCGGCAGGCCTGAACCTGACCAAGTCCCTTTCGGACGAGCTCGCGGCAGACAACATCCGGGTGAACGCCGTCTGCATCGGACTGCTGAAGAGTGCCCAGTGGGATCGTCGTGCGACCGCCGACGCACCGGTTGAAACGCTCTACGCCAACATGGCTTCGCGCATCCCGCTGGGCCGGGTGGGCGAGGCGGAGGAATACGCCGACCTGATCGCATTCCTCGCCTCCGACCGCTCCACCTACATCACGGGAACCGCGGTCAATATCGACGGCGGTCTCTGCGCCACGCTCTAGCAGTGCCTGCCTGGCGCGAGGAGACAGGACATGTCCGAACCGAAGACGAAGACGGGCCTGGCCATCGTGGCCGGCGCGGGCGAGGGGCTGGGGCGTCATCTGATGACCCGGTTCCAGGCTGGCGGGTACACCACCGTCGGCCTGGTGCGGACGATGCCGGATCGGGCGACGGCCGACGCGGGGCTGATCCGGCTGGACCTGGCTGACGCGGCAGCGACCGCGGTGGTCATCGGCGACCTGGTTTCGCGCCACGGCGCGCCCGCGGTGGTGATTCACAACACGGCGGAACTGGTGATCTCGCCCTTCGCCGGGCTGTCTGCGGCAGAGTTCGAATCCTGCTGGCGCAACACGGCACTCTCGGCAATGAACCTGGCCAAGGCGGTGCTCCCCGACATGGTCGAAGCCGGGGGTGGAGCTTTCCTGGTGTCCGGGGCGACGGCCAGCATCAGGGGCGGTGCCCGTTTCGCCGCCTTTGCCGCTGCCAAGTTTGCCCTGCGTGGCCTGACGCAGTCACTGGCGCGGGAATATCAGTCGCAGGGCGTGCATGTCGCCCACGTGCTGCTGGACGGCATCATCGATACGCCACGCAGCCGCGACCTGCATGACATGGACCCGGCCTTGATGATGCGACCGACGGAGATCGCCGAGGCCTATTGGGGGCTGGCGCATCAGCCTCGGTCAACCTGGACGCACGAGATGGACCTGCGGCCGCTGACCGGGAATTTCTGACGCGACTGCCGGGCTATTCGGATGACGCGAGCAGGCTGGCGTTGCCGCCCGCTGCCGTGGTGTCGATGCACAGGTGCCTTTCCACCACGTATCGTGCCGGGGCGATGACCTGTGTTTCCAGCGGCATGATCGTCCCGTCGCGCCGGGACAGGGCAATGCGGAGTTCGCGGGTCCAGCCCGATCCGCCCGCCGCCGCGACGGCGACGATCCCTTCCAGCGTTTCCAGCGTGGACGCCCTGACGGTGCCATCGAAAGCGGTGATCGGCGCCCCGGCTGCTGCCAGGGGCCGGGCTGCATCCACGGCTCCCGGTGCCGCGATCACCACGCCGCACCCCGCACCAAGTGCCTGCACGGCCTGCGCCATCGCCACCTGGGTCGTGGGGCCGAGACAGAGCACGGTACCCTTCGGATAGGTGTTGAGGCGATTGCTCTCTCCCGTCGGGCCGGGCAGCCCTTGCGGGCTGGTGTCGAAAGCAGCGGTTTCCAGCAAGGCCCGACGGACGATACCCGACCTTTCCGGCAAGGCATTGCGCAGCACGGCGACCCGGTCCGGCCGAGCGGCCCAGTTGCGGGCATCCAGCGCCTTGATCGCCCGTTCCAGCGCCGGGCCGTCGACGGCATCGGCATCCGGCGCCTCGAAGCTCTCATCCTTGCCGGTGCGGCGGAACCGGTTGACGTAAAGCGGTCCGCCGGCCTTCGGCCCGGTACCGGACAGGCCCTCACCACCGAACGGCTGGCTGCCGACGATGGCACCGATCTGGTTGCGGTTGACGTAGATGTTGCCGACATGGATCCGGTCGACGATCTGCTGCACGCGGTCATCGATGCGGGTATGCAGGCCGAAGGTCAGCCCGTAGCCGCGCGCGTTGATGTCATCGACCACCTTGTTGATCTCGCTGGCCTTGAATGTCGCCACATGCAGCACGGGACCGAAGATCTCCCGCTCCAGGTCGGCAATGCCGTCGACCCGCAGCACTGCCGGGGTGACGAAGGTGCCGCCGTCCGGGGCAGGGACCTGTTTCAGAAGGGCGGACCTGTTGGCGTCGATATAGCCCATGATCTCCCGCTGCGCGTCCGCGTCGATGACCGGCGAAACATCCGTGTCCGTGTTCCAGGGATCACCGATCTTCAAGGTCTCCAGCGCACCGAAGAGCATTTCCAGCAGCCGGTCGCGGGCGTCCTTCTGCACGTAGAGCATGCGCAGGGCGGAGCATCGCTGTCCCGCGGACTGGAACGACGACAGCAGGATGTCGCGCACCGCCTGTTCGGTCAGTGCCGTACTGTCGACGATCATGGCATTCAGGCCGCCGGTTTCCGCGACCAGCACCGCTTCCGGCCCGGCGTTGGCGGCGAGGGTCCCGTGGATGATCTGCGCCACCTCCGTGGAACCGGTGAAGCAGACCCCGGCAATGTCGGGTGAAGCGGTCAGTGGTCCGCCAACCGTCGGTCCGTCGCCGGGCAGCAGTTGCAGCGCCGCCTCCGGCAGCCCGGCCTGGCGCATCAATGCAACCGCGCGCGCGGCGATCATCGGGGTCTGTTCGGCAGGCTTGGCGATGACGGCATTGCCCGCTGCCAGCGCCGCCGCGACCTGGCCGGTGAAGATGGCGAGGGGGAAGTTCCACGGGCTGATGCAGACGAAGATGCCACGCGCCGTACCCGGTGCCTCTTCCTCCAGCCGCTCGATGTCATTGGCGTAATAGCGCAGGAAATCGACCGCCTCCCGCACTTCCGAAATCCCGTCGAGAACGGTCTTGCCTGCCTCCCTGGTCGCAAGCGCAGTCAGTTCGGCGACATGGTCTTCGTAAAGGTCGGCAACCCGCCGCAGCACCGCGCTGCGTTCCGAAACGGGGCGAGCGGACCATTCGCGAAAGCCGTCCCCGGCGGCGGCCAGCGCCGTCGCGACCTCGTCTGCCGTGGCTTCTGTCACCTGTCCGACGACGCGCGTGGTATCGGCGGGGGAGAACACGTCCCGCGCCTTGCCCATCGGTGTCGGGTTGCCCGCAATCATGGGGGCGGCGGTCCATGTGGCCTCCGCCCAGTCCTCGCGCGCGGCCAGCAGGGGCAGCACCGACGCGGGTTCGTTCACCCGGAACCCGCGAGAATTCTTCCTGTCGGGCGCGAACAGCTGACCCGGCAGGCGGATCGACGGATTTGCCAGTTGATCGCCCAGTTTCTCCATCTCGGCCACCGGATCGCGGGAGATGTCGGACGGCGCGATCTCCTCGTTGACGATCTGGTTGACGAAGGATGAGTTGGCGCCGTTCTCCAGCAGTCGCCGGACCAGGTAGGCCAGCAGGTCGCGATGTGCGCCGACCGGGGCATAGATGCGGCAGCGCGTGCCTTCCGATGCCTTGACGATGCCGTGCAGCGATTCACCCATGCCGTGCAGGCGCTGGAATTCGAAGCTTTCCTTGTCGTTGCCCGCCATGGCGACGACGGCCGCGCAGGTATGCGCATTGTGGGTCGCGAACTGCGGGTAGATCCGGTCCCGCCGGTCCATCAGCACCTGGGCGCAGGCCATGTAGCTGACGTCGGTGTTCACCTTGCGCGTGAAGACCGGGAACGTCTCCGTCCCCATCTCCTGCGCCAGCTTGATCTCTGTATCCCAGTAGGCACCCTTCACCAGCCGCACCATGATCCGCCGGTCCAGCCGCACGGCCATGTCGTAGAGCACGTCGATCACCGGCGCGGCGCGGCGGCCATAGGCCTGGACCACGACGCCGAACCCGTCCCAACCGGCCAGCGACGGGTTGGACAGCACGGCCTCGATGACGTCCAGCGACAGGTCCAGACGGTCCTGTTCCTCCGCGTCGATGTTGAAGCCGATGTTCGCTTTCGCCGCCATCTGCGCCAGTTCCAGCGCCCGTGGGACCAGTTCCCGCATCACGGTGGCTTTGTGGGTGTATTCGTAGCGCGCGTGCAGCGCCGACAACTTCACCGATATGCCGGGGCTGGAGCGGACATCGCCCTTCGCCTGCTTCGCGATGGCCTTGATCGCCTTCGCGTAGGCGTCGTGGTATCGCACGGCATCCGCGTCCGTCCGCGCGGCCTCCCCCAGCATGTCGTAGGAATAGGTATAGCCCTGCTTCTCGGTCTCGCGGGCGTTCTTCATCGCCTCCGCGATGGTCTGGCCGAGCACGAATTGTGCGCCGAGGATCTTCATGGACTGGCCCACCGCGCGCCGGACCAGCGGCTCGCCCACCCGGCGCACCAGGCCCCGGATCGCGGCGCCGGGCTTCTGCGGGTCATCGTCCAGCACCTTGCCGGTCAGCATCAGCGCCCAGGTCGAGGTATTGACCAGCGGGGACGAGGAATGACCCAGGTGGGAGCCCCAGTCGGAAGGTTCGATCTTGTCGTGGATCAGGTCGTCGATGGTTTCCGCGTCCGGCACCCGCAACAGCGCCTCCGCCAGGCACATCAGGCCGACGCCTTCCTGGGTCGATAGACCGTATTCGGCCAGGAAGGCCTCCATCATCGACGGCGATGTCTCGCTGCGCACCCGCGAAACGTATTGTGCGCCCGCCTCCGCGATCTTCTGCCGATCGGCTTCGCCTTGCCGGATCCGCGCCACCAGCCCGCGCAGGACTTCCGCCTCCGAAGCGGCATAACCCTCGCGCACCCTTGCGCGTACCTCGCTGATGCCGTCCAGAATGATCGCTTTCGACGTGGTCATGGCCTGTCCTTGTTGTCCCGGAGTTTTCTCGCACCGCTGTCGCCCCAAATCTGCGACAGCGGCGGATTGCCTGCTGTTTCAGAACCGTAGGGACCGCAGTCAGATGCGACAAGCATCGCGACCGGGTTGTCCGCCGTGCTTCCGCGGCTTCCGGCCCTGATAGGGGCTTCCGATGCAGTTGATACCTGCAAGAGGCGGTCGGGACCGAAGACGCGTCAGATCACTGATCCGGGGGATGCTTCACGCTGGCAAGTCGGGGCCACCCGCGGGCATGTGGTCGGAAATCCGGCAAGACGACCCAGGAAGTCCCCGGTCCCTGCGGTGACATTCAACCATTGAAGCTCAGCTGTTCACCGGCTTGACGGTCATCTCTTCCAATTGCTGTGTGACCTGTCGGGCAAACAGTGCCGACGCTATGGGCAGGGTCCGGCCTCTGACCTGCCCCAGCAGCAGATGCCCGATCGGAACGTCCCGCAATGACAGTGGACGATACACGAGACCGGTTCCCGGCGTCGGGTCCAGACCGATCGGGATCTGGAAGGCGACGGCGTCTTCATGCAGCACGTAATGGCGCATGAATTCGAAGGACTCCGCCTCCACGATCGGGTCGAGCCCGCGGGAGCCGCGTCGCGCCGCCTGGTCCAGCAGGTCGCGCACGCCATACTGCAACGACGGCAGCACATGTGGCCGGTCGAGACAGTCCCGCAGGCGCAGCTCCGACTTGGTGGCAAGTGGATGTTCCGCAGACATGACCACCTGTATCTGCTGCGGAATCGATGACAGGACTTCGAAGTCCACCAGAACCATCGGCTCGAACACCAGCGCGATATCGCTGCTGAACGTGCTGAGATCGCGCTCCGCCGACGCCCTGTCGCGCACCTTCACCTCGAACGTCACACCGGGGTGTTCGTGGCGGTAGGCCGCGATCTGCGCCGGCAGGAAATAGGGAAGCAACGCCTGCGAACACGCGATGGTGACGTGGCCGCGCCGCACCCCGGCCAGATCGGCAACCTGGGACTGGACACGGGCCATGTCCGATACCTGTGAGCGAATGTGCTGGATCAGCAGTTCGCCCGCCGGGTTCAGGCGCACGCCGCGCGGCAGCCGTTCGAATATCTCGTACCCGAATTCGTTCTCGAAGCGCCGGATGCGGCGGTTCAGGGCCGACGCCGTGATGTTGATGTCCTCGGCGGCCTTGCGGATCGATCCCGCGCGCATGACGGCCTCGATCAGGTGAAACGTCTGAAGGTGGCGCATCGTTCATCTCCTACCGGTTCATAAAATGAACCTAATCTGTGAATTAATAGCAATAGATGTCCATGGAGCAAATGCCTAACCTTTTTGCAGTGCAGCATTCCGATCTGCAGTTTCCAGTTCTTCAGGGAGAATGGTCATGATCCTCTCACGGCGTGAGCTTCTGAAAGTCGGGGGAGGGGGCTTGCTTGGCGCAGGCATCCTTCCCTTCCTCAAGGTCCTGCCTGCCCAGGCAGCAACAGATGACGTGATCGTCGCCGTGCACGGCCAGACGATCAACTCGCTGGACATCCATCGCACCGGCACGAACCGCCCCAGCTACCAGGTGGCGGTGAACTGCTATGACCGGCTGGTTTCCTTCGGGACGAAGCCGACGGCGGATGGCGGGCTGTCCTATGACTACGCGACCATCGAAGGCGAGCTGGCGGAAAGCTGGACCATCTCCGACGACGGCCTGACCATGACCTTCAAGCTGAAACCCGAAGCGGTCTTCCAGGACGGCACGAAGGTGACGGCGGCGGACGTGAAATGGTCCTTCGACCGCGCCGTCTCCGCGGGCGGTTTCCCGACGGTTCAGATGAAAGCCGGCGGTCTGGTCCGTCCCGATCAGTTCGAAGCGGTCGACGATGCAACCTTCGTGATCAAGCTGGACCGTTCGTCCAAGTTGACGCTGCCTGATCTCGCGGTACCCGTGCCCTATATCCTGAATTCGAAACTGGCCAAGGCGCATGCCACGGCCGACGACCCGTGGGCAATGGAATATGTCCACAAGAACACGATCGGATCCGGTGCCTACAAGGTGATCCGCTGGGATCCGGGCCAGCAACTGGTCTATGAACGCAACGACGCATGGACCGGCGGACCGCTGCCCGGGATCAAGCGGCTCGTGCTGCGCGAGGTGCCCAGCCAGGCGACCCGCCGGGCGCTCATCACCCGCGGTGATGCCCAGATGTCCTTCAACATCCCGAACAAGGATGCGAAGGAACTCTCGGGCGACGTGACGGTTCATTCCACGCCCATCGAGAACTCCATCTACGTCGTCGGCCTGAACCAGACCTTCGAACCCTTCCAGGACCCGGACGTCCGCAAGGCGATGGCCTACCTGATTCCCTACGAGGACATCTTCCAGGCGGCGGCCTACGGGCGCGGCAACCCCATGTGGGGGGGCAAGGCCGGCATCGACACCATCCATTGACCGCGGAAGTCGCCCTGTTAAACCTACATAGCAAAGACTGCGGATCACCAGGAGAAAGAGGCTCTACCCCAGTGTTCCTACATCCCCGTCACCATCCCGCCCCACCAGTTGGTCCGGAGGGAGCCCGCCGCCCCTACGGCCCCCGCG
>CAJYBQ010000063.1 GCA_913064755.1 uncultured Alphaproteobacteria bacterium | reverse complement strand
CGGGGGCGGGCGGGCGCGGTCCCGTCACCTGCTCTAGGGTGGCTTGCGGGGGGAGGAGGAGGGCGAAAGGCGGGCGGACGCGTGGACCTCATGATCGTTGGGGCCGGCTCGTCGGGGGTGACCGTGGCGGGGCGCATGGGGGAAACGAAGATGCAGCTCGTCAGCCTGGAACGGGGCGGGTTGATGACCCCGTTGGCCTACACCAGCAGCGGGCGGGACTGGAGGGCGCGGCGGCAGGGTGATTTCTCGACCAGCGCCAATATCCGCTAGCTGCCCTCCGACTATCCGATCAACGATGATGATTCACCGATCAAGATCGCCAATTTCAACGGCGTCGGCGGCGGTACGATCCTGTACGCGGGGCATTACCCGCGCTTCCACCCGTCCGATTTCAGGGTCAAGAGCCTGGACGGTGTGGGTGAGGACTGGCCGATCGACTACGAAACCCTGCAGCCCTATGACGGTGAAAACGACCGAATGACAGTGGGGGCGGGGCCGGCCGGGGGCGGGCCGGCAGTACGCGGCGAAGAAATCGAGCCAGTTGCCACCCGCGATCCGTGCCACGTCCTCGGCCGAGAAGCCGACGTCGCGCAGGCCGTCGACGATACTGGCAAAGCCCAGGCTGTTGGCGAACCAGTCGGGCTGCGGCGGGAAACCGGCATCGCTGGCGGAGCCTTCGCCGAAATCCCGTGCCCGTGTCCAGGTGCCGTTGCGCATCCATTCCACCACCGAATCCGGCTGGTCCTGGCAGAGGTCGCTGCCGAACCCGATCCGCTCCACCCCCATCAGGTCTGCCGTGCGGGCGACCATGGCGCAGAAATCCGCCACGGTGCAGTCGGATTTCCCCGCCAGGTGATGCGGATAGAGGGAGAAGCCCAGCATGCCGCCGGATTGCCCCAGCGCGCGCAGCACGTCGTCGGACTTGTTGCGCAGCGCGGCGTGCCAGAAGGATGGATTGGCGTGGGTGATGGCGATCGGGCGGTCGGACAGTTCGATGGCTTCCAGCGTGGAGCGTTCCGCCGAATGGCTCATGTCCACCACCAGCCCGACGCGGTTCATCTCCGCGATCACCTGCCGGCCCATGCGGGTGATGCCGGGGTCCTCGGCCTCGTAACAGCCGGTCGCGAGCAGGCTCTGGTTGTTGTAGGACAACTGCATGAAGCGTGCACCGAGCTGGTGCCAGACCTCGACCAGCCCGATGTCGTCCTCGATCGGGGACGGGTTCTGGAACCCGAAGATGATCGCGGTCCGCCCGCTTTCCCGCGCCGCCCGCACGTCGTCGGCGGTGCGTCCGGGCATGATCAGGTCGGGATAGGCCTCGAACCGGCGGTTCCAGGCCGTGACGTTCTCGACCGTCTCGCGGAAGTCCTCGTGGTAGCAGATGGTGACATGCACGGCGGCAAGCCCGACCGCGTTCATCTGCCGGAAGATCGCCTCCGACCAGTTGCTGTACTGCAACCCGTCGATCAGCACCGGCACCTCCGCCCGTCGACCGTCTGTCACGTCACCACCGGCCATCGCCTGTTCCCCCGCATTCCCTGTCCATCCGGAATAAAGGAATGCGGGGGTGGCGTACAGGCTTGGCTGCGACGCGAACCGTTCAGCCCGGCATCAGGTCGATCAGTGCGAGAACAGGGTCGGGACCGTCATTTCCTGCAGCAGGCTGCGGGTGACGCCGCCGAACAGGCGTTCCTGCAGGCGCGGGGTGCCATAGGCGCCCAGCACCAGCATGTCGATGTCCAGTTCCGCCGCGCGGGACAGGATGACCTGGTCGGGGCTGAGCTCGCGCGAGGTCTCTTGCAGCACGTCGACATTGACGTCGTGGCGGGCCAGGTGGTGCGCGATGTCGGCCCCCGGCAGTTCGCCTGTACCGCGCACGCCGGCCTTCGGGTTGACCGAGATCACGCTGACCTTCTCGGCCTGCTTCAGGAAGGGCATGGCGTCGTTCATGGCCCGCGCGGCCTCCCGGCTGCCATCCCAGCCGACCATGATGTGGCGACCGAATGCCTTGCTGATGCCGACATAGGGGATCACCAGCACGGGGCGTCCGCTCATCAGGATGACTTCTTCCGGCATGGAATTGCCGGCCATGCGTTCCTTGTCCGGTTCCGACTGGGTGAGCACCACCAGGTCGGCGTGGCGGGCATGCATGGCGATGACGTCATCGATGGCGGCCGTGGCGCAGATCTGGCTGCGGAAGTCGTTCGACAGGTTCGTACGTTCGATGACCCCGTCGAACATCGCCTGTGCCCGCTGGACCGAATTGACCGCCTGTTCGCGCAGCGAGTTCAGCACGTCCTGGGACATGGGGCCGTCGACGTAGAGCTGCATCACCGGGTCGGCGGCAACATGCAGCCCGGTCAGATGCGCCTGGTTGGTCTCCGCGACCGTGATGGCAGCACCGATCGACTGCTCGGGCTTTCCGACTTCATCGACGACTGAAAGGATGTTGCAATAGGACATGGCTTTCGCGCCTGCTGATCAATTCCTGGACCGATACTGGCTCACGTCCAGGGCGTCAGCCTTGATCAGGATCAAATCTGCAAGGGTTTCATCATTCCACGTCGATGGCGCGGGGGCAGGCGGGGTGGGCGGCGGTCACCCCGCCCCCGGGTCACGATAGATCGGACCCCGGTCGATGACGGGCTGCAGCAGGTCGTCGCGCAGGTAGTCGTGTTCTTCCTCTTCCCCCGCCGGGCGATGTTCCTGGCCCCTGTAGCCCATGATCGCCCTGACGCCGGGCATCAGGTAATAGGCGGACGAGGCAACGAGGCCGATGACCCCCAGCGCCTCGGGATCATCGCGGTTCAGGCGCGCCGTCGCGGCCGCCGGGGCCTCGTCCGCAGCGATGCCGTCCAGGGCCTGTTGCAGGTCGGACAGCAGTTCGGGGCGCAGGGACAGGACGTGGTCCGTCATCGCGTCCGCCGCACCCGCCTCCGTGAACGACGGCATGCCGAGGGCCGCCGGGATCAGCTCGTCGCCGATCCGTGCAAGGGTCCGGCGCTGGTCGTCCGTCAGCGGGCTCATGACGCGGTCCTCTGTTCGGCGCGGGTCTCGATCATGTGCAGCACGGACCGCAGCGCGATGGCGCAGATCGTGGCGGTCGGGTTGAAGCCCGATGACGTGACGAAGGTGCTGCCGTCCAGCACGTGCAGGTTCGGCACGTCGTGGCTGGTGCCCCACTGGTCCAGCACCGATGTCTCCGGGTCGTTGCCCATGCGACAGGTGCCCATCAGGTGCCAGCCGCAGTCCCGCATCAGGGTGGTGGTGGAGATGCTGGTGGCACCGCAGGCCTCCATGGCCTCCTTCTGCCGTGCCAGGTGGAACGCGATCAGCTTCTCGGTGTTCTCCGAATTGCGATAGATGATCTTCGGGCTGGGAATGCCGTCACTGTCGGTCAGCGTGTCGTCCAGCACGACACGGTTTTCCGGGTCCGGCAGGTCTTCGGCAATGATCCCCCACTCGAAGGAGTGGCCGAAGCGCTTCTGGGTCGAGCGATGCAGGTTCTCGCCCCAGGCTTCCTCCAGCGGTGCACCGCCATAGGCGGAGCGCATGCCGAGCGGGCCGCCCGTCGGCATGGCGTTCCACTTGGCCCCGCGCACGAAGCCGCGCGACTTGTCGGTCTCGTAGAACTGCATGGAATGGATCGCCTGTCCGGCGGGGCCGAGCCAGCTGTCCAGCGGCTCGTCGAAGTATCCGACCGTGGCGGCATAGGGATGCATCATCAGGTTGCGCCCGACCAGGCCGGAGGAATTGGCGAGGCCGCTGGCGAACTGCCCGCCGCCCGACAGCATCAGCAGGCGCGGCGTGCCGACGCCGTTGGCGCAGACGATCACCTTCTCCGCCTGCTGGTGATGCTCCACGCCATCCCGGTCGATCCAGACCGCCCCGGTGGCCAGCCCGGCGGCATTCACCGTGATATCGCGCACTCGCGCGCCGGTGACCAGCCTAGCGCCACTGGCGATGGCGTCCGGCCAGTGGGTCAGGTCGGTGGAGGCCTTGGCCTGTTCCGGGCAGCCCTGCATGCAGGTGCCACGCCGGGCGCACTGGCTGCGGCCGCGATAGGCACGCGACGGGATCGCCTGCGGCGCGGGCCACCAGTGCCAGCCGAGGTCGTTCATCCCCTTCGCGGCCAGCCTGCCGATCCTGCCGATGGGCAGCGGCGGCAGCGGGGGCGGCGTCATGGGCGGATAGGCCGGGTCGCCCGCCAGGCCGGACACGCCCATCTCCACGTCCATGAAGTCGTAGAACGGTTCCAGGTCCTGGTAGGTGAAGGGCCAGTCATCGGCCACACCGTCCAGGGTCCGCACCCGGAAATCCGACGGCATGAAACGCTGCCAGTGGGCGGCATAGATCAGGGTCGAACCGCCGACGCCGGCAAACATCAGCGGGTTCACGTCGGATTCCGAGGTGTCGATGGGATAGTCGGTCGGCAGGCCGCGCACGTTCGGATTTGGGTGCCAGAGCCGCTGTGACATCAGTTCCCACTCCGGCTTGTCGCCGTAGAATTCATCCGCCGAGACTTCCCGGCCCTGCTCCAGGCAGACCACGCTGACCCCGGCCTCCGACAGGTGCTTCGCGGCAACTGCGCCGGAGGCCCCGGCCCCGATGATCAGGACTTCGGCGATGTCGGCCATTGGATATTCCTCCGGTGCTGGAGAGCGCGGGCGAAGTCTGCCAGCAGATCACCAAATCTAGCGGCAGTGACGCAGGGTCCGCTTGGACGCAGCCGCACCAACTCCCCGCCCGTCGCGCCCGAATCCGGAAATGTCTCGCGCCGTTGTTGGTAAGAGGCGTATAACGCGCTGATCCGTAGAGCCCCCGAGAGCAGTGTCCGGGCGCGCCAGTGGAGGAAACCCATGAACGATATCGGCAATTCCCCGGCAGCCCGGGACATTCGCAACCTGATCCACCCCTACACGAACCTGGACGTGCATCGCACCAAGGGTCCGTTGATCATCGAGAAGGGCAAGGGCGTCCGTGTCTGGGATGACGAGGGCAAGGAATACATCGAGGGCATGGCCGGCCTGTGGTGCGCGTCGTTCGGCTTCGGTGAAGAGGAACTGATCAACGCCGCCGTCGAACAGATGCGCCAGCTGCCGTTCTATCACCAGTTCGGTCACAAGAGCTCCATGCCGTCCATCGAACTGGCCGAGAAGCTGATCGAGATCGCGCCGAAATCCATGTCGAAGGTGTTCTTCGCCAATTCGGGTTCGGAGGCGAACGACTGCCAGGTGAAGCTGCAGTGGTACATCAACAACGCGATGGGCCGCCCGCAGAAGAAGAAGATCCTGGCGCGCGAGAAGGGCTATCACGGTGTCACCGTGGCCGCCGCCTCCCTGACCGGCCTGCCTGCCAACCATGCCGAGTTCGACCTGCCGATCGCCGGTATCGGTCACGTGTCGATGGCCTATCCCTATCGCGGCATGCAGCCGGGCGAGACGGAAGAGGAATATTCCACCCGCCTGGCGCAGGAACTGGACGAGCGCATCATTCAGGAGGGGCCGGACACGGTTGCCGCCTTCATCGCCGAACCCGTCTGCGGTGCCGGTGGCGTGCTGGTGCCCCCCGCGGGCTACTTCCCCAAGATCCAGGAAGTGCTGCGCAAGTACGACATCATGATGATCGCCGACGAGGTCATCACCGGTTTCGGCCGCACCGGCAACATGTGGGGCTGTGACACCTTTGATATCGAGCCGGATTCGGTCTCGGTCGCGAAGCAGCTTTCCAGCGCCTACCAGCCGATTTCCGGTGTCATGGTCAACGACCGCATCTTCGATGCGATGGTCGATCAGTCGAAGAAGGTCGGTGTCTTCGCCCATGGCTTCACCTATTCGGCCCATCCGGTTGCCGCCGCCGTCGCGCTGCGCACCATGCAGCTGATGGAAGAGCGGAACGTGCTGGCACATGTGCGGGAGGTCGCCCCGGTGATGCAGAAACGTCTGCATGCCTTCGCGGACCATCCGCTGGTCGGCAACACGCGCGGTGTCGGCCTGGTCGGCGCCATCGAACTGGTGGCCGACAAGTCCACCGGCAAGCCGTTCAACCCGAAGCAGATGGTCGGCGCATATTGCATGGGCCAGGCGCAGGAACAGGGCCTGATCACCCGTGCCATGGGCGACTCGCTGGGCTTCTGCCCGCCGCTGATCATCACGGCGGAAGAGATCAACATGATGTTCGACCGCTTCGAGAAGGCGCTGGACGACACCATGCACTGGGTCGAGAAGGAAGGGCTGCGCGCAGCCGCCTGATCATCCGCGGATCAAGCCGTGGCCGTGCCGACCCCGTTCCGGGCGGCACGGCCCGGATGCGCCCTGCCTTCGACGCGGGCCAGAACCGCACTTTCAGGCTTCAGGGGCTTGAAAGCTTCATCAGGACCAGCCCCGAAACGATCAATGACACCGCGACAAGCCGCAAAGTGCTGACCGGTTCCCCCAGCAGGGTGATGCCGATCAGAAAGGCCCCCACGGCGCCGATGCCCGTCCAGATGGTGTAGGCGGTGCCGAGGGGGATGGTTCGCATGGCAATGCTCAGCAGCCAGAAACTGCCTGCCATCGTGGTCAGTGTGACAAGTGATGGAAGCAGCCGCGTGAAGCCCGCCGATTGCTTCATCGAATAGGCCCAGACCACTTCGAGAACGCCGGCAAGTACCAGGTATATCCAGGCCATCGGTCCTGTTCCTCCAGTCGGCCCGGGTCGTCCCGGACAATCTTTCGGAGCAGGGGGAGGTCGTCCTCCCCGATCATCGTGCCTGCAACAGATGCATCATCCGGATGACGTTGTCCATCCGGTGATGGACAGGGCCGGAAAGTCCGCTTGTCGCGCAATTTCCCTGCCCTGAACTCATTTCATTCGTCGGGACAATACTGCGTTTCACCGGAAACCAGGCACCTGCGGAGAACATGACATGCACAGGGTCGACGAACTTGCCGCCGCCATCGTCGCACGCGAGGGCGGCTTCGTGGAGCACCCGGACGATCCCGGCGGGGCGACCCGGTACGGCGTCACCGTGCATACCCTGCGTCGCCTCGGCCTGGACCTGGACGGGGATGGCGGCATCGATGCGGACGATGTCCGCCGCCTGACCGTCGAAGACGCCATCGCCATATTCAAGGACCGGTATTTCCGTCGCCCCGGCATCTGGCGCCTGCCGGAGCCGCTGCAACCGTCGCTGTTCGACATGCAGGTAAATGCGGGGGCCAACGCCGGGCGCCTGCTGCAGCGCGTGCTGAACGACAGCGGCTTTGGCCCCGTAACGGTGGATGGTGTCATCGGCCCGAAGACCGCGACGGCGGCACATGCCGCGCATGCGGCCATGGGGGCATTGCTGGTCGATGCCTACGGCATTGCGCGGCGTGACTATTACTACCGGATCGCGGACCACCGCCCGAAGCTGCGCACCTTCGCCATGCGCCGCGACGGGGGCAAGGGCGGCTGGATCCGCCGGGCGGAGGAATTCATCTCCACGCCATTCCATCTCAGCGAAAGCGCACACCGGAAAAGGACTGCGTCATGGGCCTGATCCGGGATCTGCTTTTCGGCGGTCTGGGCGGCATCGGCGAGGCCGCCGCCACCGTCGGCCGCGTCTTCGTTGGCGACAGGGCCGCCGAGCAGGCCCAGCAGCACGGTGAGACCATGGCGGTGCTGGGGCAGTACGCTGCCGAGTTCCGCCGTCTCGAAAGCCGCACCTGGTGGGATGCGCTGGTCGACGGGTTGAACCGCCTGCCGCGCCCCCTGCTGGCGCTGGGAACCGTGGGCCTGTTCGCCTATGCGATGGTCGAACCGGTAGGTTTCGCCATCCGCATGCAGGGGCTGGACCTGGTGCCGGACGAACTCTGGTACCTGCTGGGGGCCGTGGTCGGCTTCTTCTTCGGCGCCCGCGAACTGGCGCACAGCCGAACCGTCAGGGTCAGCGCCGGTGACCGGAAGGCAAGGGTTGCCGCCGTGGTGGACAACATCACCCGGCTGCAGACCCTGCGCACGGAGATCACCCCCG
Organism: uncultured Alphaproteobacteria bacterium; assembly: GCA_913064755.1. Lineage (GTDB taxonomy): Bacteria > Pseudomonadota > Alphaproteobacteria > Minwuiales > Minwuiaceae > Minwuia. The sequence goes on along the minus strand of CAJYBQ010000063.1, from coordinate 3,382 downwards.
GCGTGGCCCGCATGGAAGACGAAGCCTTCCAGCGCGAACTGGCCGACACCACCAGCCCGCTCAGCAACGCCGCGATCCTGGAATGGAACCGGCGGCGGGGGTGATGGAGGGCTATTCCGCCGCCGCCTGCACCCGCTCGGCTGCCAGCATCTCGTCCACGACGCGGCGGTAGTGGTTGGCGCCGGCGTCGATGGCGACGCGGACGGGCGGGCGGTCGCGGGGTTGCAGTTCCTTGCGCTGCACGGCTTCCAGAATGGCCTTGTCCTCGGCGAAGGCGACCCGCAGCAGGTCGCTGATCTTCTGTCCCGCCGCCGGATCATCCACCGCCGTGTTGCGCAGGTGCATCCAGCGGTCGATGGTCCGGGTCGCATTGACCGGGGTCATGAAGTGCAGGGCATAGATCTGGATGCCTTCGCCGCGCCGTTCCTCCGGCAGGGCGAGGGTCGTATCGGCGCTGCCGAAGTCGATCACGGCAATGCAGGGGGCATGCAGGTAATAGTAATGCCAGCGGTCCACATTGCCCGAAAATCCGCCATGGGCCTGGAAGAAGCCGATGGGGGCATTGTTCCTGATCCAGCGTGAGATCTCGATCACCCGGCCCTTGCGGCGGGCGCGGATCGGCACGTCCTCGCTGGCGGGACTGCCCAGGGTGGTCGGATGCACGAAGCTGACATGCGCCGGGTCGCAAAGGTTGTCGGCGACGTTCAGGTAATTGCTCTCGAATTCCAGCGCCTCCCCCTGGGTCACGCCCCAGGCCGGGTGGTCCAGTTCCGGCATGTCGAAGACCAGGTCGGTATCCGCCGCCTCCGCCGCACCCATCCAGATCCAGACGATGCCGTGCCGTTCGTGGGTGGGATACTTGCGCACCCAGGCCTGCGGCGGCACGCTGCGCTGCCCCGGCACCCGCACGCATTGGCCATCCGTGCCGAAGGTCAGCCCGTGATAGCCGCATTGCAGCTGGTCGCCGATGCGCTTGCCCATGGACAGGGGCAGGGCGCGGTGCGGACACCGGTCCTCGAACGCCACGACGCTGCCGTCGGCGATGCGATAGAGCACGATGTCCTCTTCCAGGATGGTGGCGGTGGTGAAGGCCTCACCGAACTCCGACGCGAAGCCCGCCACGTACCAATGGTTCCGGATGTAGTCCATCTTTGCCTCCGGGCCGCTTCAGGGGGCCAGCCTGTCGGGTCACATCCTGCAACGTCAGCAGGGCCGCATCAATCAACCCGTGCGCCAGCATCTCGCCGGCCCGTGCCACGCCGCGATCCAGCGCTTCCGCCACGACATGGTCCGGCAATCTGCCGACACCGACCGTGACCGCGCGTTCGCCCAGGTCGCTGTCCGGATCGCGGGTCGATGCGGGGCAGCGCCTGATCGCCGGATGATCGCCGGGGTCAACGGCATTGGCGATCAGGGTCGCGGCAACATCCGCGGTGGCGGCGGTCCGGGCCAGAACGGTCACGTTGTCGGCGATGCCGAGGGAGAGGGAGCGCCCGTGCCGGCTGCTGCTGGCGATGCCGCCGACCCGGTCGGCAGCGTCGATGGTCAGGCGATCGATCAGGCGGGGTGCGGGCTGTCCTGATCCGGCGTCGCCGGGGTGGGCGATGCCCAGCGTCACCTGCGCCCCGGCGGCGAGCCAGAGCGCGATGTCGCCGCCATTGTTGACGTGCAGGCGTTGCAGTCCGGTCGTGGCGCGCAGGATGGCGTCCAGCACCTCGTCCGCCACGGCACCGGCCACGGCGGCCATGGGGGTGACGAAATGGTGCGCTGCATGCGGCGTGACGGCGCGGACCATGCGCTGCGCCACCGGGCCTTGCAGAGAGATGCCCCCCGTCGGGCAGGGACGGCGCAGGTCCGGCAGTTCGGCCACCAGTGTCGCCAGCACATCGCGGAACCGGAACTCCGCGGCCTGCCAGGCCGTGCGCATTGCGTCATCCGGCCCATGCGCGTCGATGACCAGGTCGATGGGGCCATGTTGCAGATGCAGCCGTCGGCCATCCGGCAGCAGGGCGACCTGTGGCCCGCCGGGCATCAGTCGTCCTGCCGCAGCCGGTTGCCGGGCCAGGGATTGTCCTGCCGATGCGCCACCTTGCGCTGCCCGTCACGGCCGAGCACGGTGGCGATGTCCTGCACGTGCTCCCCATGGCCGCCCAGCGCCAGGTAGTCCGCGCGGGTCAGTGTGAACTCGATGGGGGCGACGATGGCCGGTGTCGGCACGTAGCCGAAGGACCCGCTGGGCATGCGGGTGACATCCGCCATCACCGTGATGCCGCCGCCGGGCCAGCGATAGACCGGTGCGCCGCCGCAGGTGACATTCGTCACCGCCGCCGCCACGGACCGGGTCAGCCGCACCGGGTTGCGGGTCACCCCGGCACGCAGCGATCCCCCCGCACCGCCCATGAACAGCACGGAGCAGAGCGCGGGCTCGCAGTTCTCCGCGATCAGTTCGACCGAGGGTTTCAGCTTCTCCGGCAGGTCGTGCTCCACCGGCACCAGGTCGTCGTTCAGGACGTAATAGGCAAACTGCTCACCCGTGGTGGACACCATCATCATGGTCAGGCCGGGCCGGGCCTTCTTCGGATCCCACGCCCCCAGGATGGTCAGCGGGTCGGAGACATTGGTGCCGCCCCAGCCGGTTCCCGGCTCCGCCACCTGGAAATAGCGTCCGGGGGTGGAGCGTCGGCCCTTGATGCGAATGCCGCTGTCGGCCCAGTCCAGCACCTTGCCCGCCTGGTGTTCGGAGACGACGCCGGTGATGTGGTCATCCACAACCACCACCTCGTCCACCAGCCCCTGCCACTGGGTGGCGAACATGCCGATGGTGGCCGACCCGCAGCCGACCCGCATCCGGTTCTCGGCCACGCCGTTGACGATGGGGGCCTGACCCGCCTGCACGGTGATGTCGACACCTTCATCGACGCTCATGTCCACGGGCAGGCCGTTGCAGAGGTCCATCAGGGCCTTGCAGGTCACCCGGCCTTCCTTCTTGCCGCCACCGGTCAGGTGATGCACCCCGCCGAGGGACAGCATCTGGGAGCCGTATTCGCCGGTGGTGACATGGCCGACCGGTTCCCCGTCGACGCGCACCAGGTTGCGCTCCGGCCCCAGGTGGCGGTCGGTGTCGATCTTCACCTTGGCACCGCAATAGCTGAAGATTCCCTCGGTCACGATGGTGACCATGTCGACGCCTTCGACGTCCTGGCTGACGATGAAGGGCGCGGGCTTGTAGTCGGGATAGGTCGTGCCCGCCCCCACGGCGGTGACGAAGCTGTCGCCGGGGCGCACAAGCGCCCCGTCCCAGTCTGCCGCGCCGTCCAGGAAGGGCACCAGCCGCCCGTCGGCATCCCGCACCCGCTGCACGACGGTCAGCGGATCGACCCGG
>CAJYBQ010000062.1 GCA_913064755.1 uncultured Alphaproteobacteria bacterium | reverse complement strand
ACCCTCCCCCTCGGAGTGTCTGCCCCCTGTTGGGCGCGGGCTGCGTGACCGAGCGCGGAACCTCTGCGGAAGGCTTCTGACTGTCGTGTCCGATGTGACCGACGACACGCTCGCTGTCGATCGCGCCGAGCAGCAGGAACAGGCGCTGCGGGAGTTTGCCATCGCCACGGCCGACTGGGCCTGGCAGCTCGACGCGTCGCTGCGCTTCGTCGAGCCGGAAGCCACCGCCGGGCTGGGGGCCGGGCCGAACCTGGACCGCTTCATTGGCAAGACCCGCTGGGAGGCCATGGGAATCGACCCGGATTCCGACCCGAAGTGGCATGCGCACCGCGAATGCCTGTGGCGCCAGAAGCCGTTTCGGGATTTCCGCTACGATTACGTGATGAAGAACGGCGGGCACTGTCACGTGCGGATCAGCGGGACGCCCATCTTCGACAGGTCGGGGAAGTTCGCGGGGTTCCGTGGCACGGCCATCAACGAAACCGAGATGCTGAGAGCCAGCGAACGCGCGCGAACGGCCGAGCGTCGGTTGCGCCAGGCACTCAACAGCACGGACCAGTGCTACGCGATGTTCGATGACCAGCAGGTGCTGATCCTCTGGAACAAGGCGCTGGAGGTCGTGATGCACAACACCGACCTGGTGTTACGGACCGGCATGACGCTGGAGACGTTCACATCGCTGTATCGGTCGCCACTGGGCGATATGACCGGCGTGGGGGTCCAGAACGCCATGCTGCTTCTGACGGAGCGAGCCGACGAGACCGCGAATGGTGAGCGATCCACCTATCTGCACCAGATGAATGACCAGTGGTTCGAGATCATGGAGCAGCAGACGCCGGACGGGTCGACCCTGGTCGTCTGGACGGACGTGACCGATCTGAAGGCGCGCGAGGACGAGTTGCGCCAGTCCCGTGACCACCTGGAAGACCGGGTGCGCAGCCGCACGGAATCACTCGCCAGCGCCAAGGCGGAACTGGAACTGGTCATCGCCAAGCGGGCCGCGGCCGAGAAGAAGCTGAGCCAGAGCGAGAGCCAGTTGCGTCAGCTGGTCGAAGGATCGATCCAGAGCATCATGATCCATCGCGATCATCGGGTGCTGTTTGCCAACCCGGCCTTTCTCGAATTGTTTCATCTGTCTTCGCTGGAGGCCGCGCAGAAGATCAAGGACGTGGGAGAGATGATTGCGCCGCATGAGCGGGCGCGGGTCATGGCGATCGCGGACGCGCGCATTGCAGGGGAGTCCCTGACCAACCGGTTCGAGATGCGGGTTCGCCGCCGGGACGGGTCGCTGTTCTGGGGTGAACAGTTCGTTTCCGTCACCGAATGGGAGGGAAAGCCCGCGTTGCAGGTCGCCATCATCGAGATCGAGGAGCGCAAGCGGGCCGAGGAGGAATACCGCAACATCTTCGAACACGCGACGGAGGGCATCTATCGCTCCACCAGGCACGGGCAGCCGTTGCTGGCGAACCCGGCGCTGGTTGCACTGAACGGTTACGATTCGGAACAGGAACTGCTGGATGCCGTTCGCGACATATCGCTGGAGTGGTACGTCGAACCCGGGCGCAGGGAAGTCTTCATCGAATTGATGGACCGGGATGGACGTGTCACCGATTTTGTCTCGGAAGTCTATCGGCACAAGTCGCGAGAGCGGATCTGGATATCGGAGAATGCCTTCGAGGTTCGCAACGCCGACGGTGAACTGCTCTATTACCAGGGGACGGTGCGCGACATCACCAGCCAGCGACGGGCACGCCGGGAACTTATTGCCGCCAAGGACGAAGCGGAGCGCGCCAACCAGGCCAAATCGCAGTTCCTGGCCAAGATGAGCCACGAGTTGCGCACGCCCCTGAATGCCATCATCGGCTTCTCGGAGATCTTCAAGAACGAGATATTCGGACCGCTCGGCAGCCAGAAGTACGAGGAATATGCCCGCGACATCCTTTCGAGCGGGCAGCATCTGCTGGACCTGATCAATGACCTGCTGGACCTGGCCAAGGTCGAGGCCGGGGCGGTGGAACTGCAGGATGACCAGGTCGACCTTGGTGAACTGGCGGAACGGGCGGTCGAACTGCTGCAGCCGATCTCGACGAAACTTGGTGTCCGGGTCACGGTTCATGACATGAAGCAGCTGCCGCTCGTGCGCGCGGACCCCCGCGTGCTGACCCAGATCCTGGTCAACCTGATTTCGAATGGCGTGAAGTTCAACCGCGCCGGCGGCACGGTGCAGATCAGCGGTGTCGAGGATCGACAGGGCAGGGTTGGCCTGCAGGTCCGCGACGATGGCATCGGCATCGCGTCGAAGGACCTGGAGACCGTGCTGATGCCGTTTGGCCAGATCGCCAACCAGATGGTGGCGGAGCAGAAGGGCACGGGCCTCGGCCTGCCGATCGTCAACTCGCTGATCGCGCTGCACGACGGTACGCTGGAGATCGAGAGTACCGAGGGGCAGGGAACCAGCGTCCTGGTCTGGTTGCCGGCCGACCGGGTCATCGACCAGACGGTGCTGCCGCTTGCGGACCCGTCTGACGCAGGAAAGACTGCCTGAAATCCAGGACATGATTCGAAGGATCACGCATGGCCATCAACAGCATGACCGGTTTCGCCCGTCGTGAAGGCGCATTGGACGACTGGAAATGGATCTGGGAAGCGCGTTCGGTCAACGGCAAGGGGCTCGACGTGCGGTTTCGCGTGCCCTCCGCGCTGGACGTGGACGATGCGACCCTGAAGCGCCAGGTCCAGGCATGCTTCACACGCGGCAACATCAACGTGACCCTGACCCTGGAACGCGACAGTGCCGAGGGCAGATTGTCGGTGAACGCGGACTGGCTGGCGGAGCTGCTGCGACAGGCGCAGGCGGCGGCGCTTGCGTCCGGCGGTGGTGGCACCATCGATATCGGCAGCCTGATGGCCGTTCGCGGCGTGGTCGAAGTGGCCGAACCGGATGCGGATGACGTGGCCACGCAGGCCCGTGACGCGGCGATCATGGCAGATTTCAAGGCGCTGTTGCCCGACCTTGCCCGTGCCCGGGCTGAGGAAGGCGCGCGGATTGCCGTCATCATCGCGGACCTGGTGGCGGAGATCGAACAACAGGTCGCCGATGCATCCGCGACGGATGCTGCACGGCCCGAACAGCGGCGCGTGCGCATGGAAACCGCCTTGCGGGAACTGCTGGACCTCGACCCGCCGGTGACCGAGGACCGCCTGGCACAGGAACTGGCGATACTCGCCACGCGCGGCGACATTCGCGAGGAACTCGACCGGCTGACCGCCCACGTGTCGCAGGCGCGCGACCTGGCGGACAGCGACGAACCCGTCGGGCGCCGTCTCGATTTCCTGGCGCAGGAGTTCAACCGGGAGGCCAACACGCTCTGTTCGAAGTCGGGCGACGTGGCCCTGACGCGGACCGGCATGGCCATGAAAGCCACCATAGATCGCCTGCGGGAGCAGGTGCAGAACGTCGAGTGACGAGGGAGAGCGCGATGCCAGGTGGCATGACACGCAAGGGTTTGATGTTCGTGATTTCCTCGCCCTCCGGCGCGGGCAAGACGACGATTGCCAGGGAATTGCTGGAGCATGAACCCGAACTGGAGATGTCGGTTTCGATGACCACCCGTCCGCAGCGGGCCGGCGAGGTGGAGGGGCGCGACTACTTCTTTGTCGACCAGGCCACGTTCGATGCGACGGTCCAGGCCGGGGGGCTGCTGGAACATGCCACCGTCTTCGGCAACAGCTACGGCACCCCGGTTGCGCCTGTCGACGCGGCGCTCTCGGCGGGCAAGGACGTCCTGTTCGACGTCGACTGGCAGGGCGCCCAGCAGATGCGCCAGCGTCGGAAGTCCGACATCGTCTCCGTGTTCATCCTGCCGCCAAGCGCCGAAGAGCTGGAGCGTCGGCTGACAACGCGCGGGCGCGATCCGGAGGAGGTCGTGCGCCAGCGCATGGCCAAGGCTGCCGACGAGATGAGCCACTACGACGCCTATGATTTCGTCGTCGTCAACGATGACGTATCGCGGTGCCTGGCAGAGGTGCGCGCGATCCTGCATGCGGAACGTGTGCGGATCGACCGGCAGCCCTATCTCTCCGATTTCGTCGAGGGGCTGAGCGGCCCCTATGCCGCGTCGGCTTCGTAGGCCCGCGCCAGGGCCGCGAATTCCTCGATTGCAAGTGTCTCGGCGCGTCGCGTCGGGTCGATGTCGGCCGTGGCAAGCATGGCAAGGGGGTCACCGCCAAGCGACTTCAGGCTCTGGCGCAGCATCTTCCGCCGCTGGTTGAACGCCGCCGCCACGACCCGTGACAGGGTTGCCGGATCGGCCTGGCCGCGTTTCTCTGTACGCGGCGTCAGGTGGACAACCGCTGACGCGACCTTCGGTGGCGGGGTGAAGGCGCGGGCCGGCAGGTCCATGACGATATGGCAATCCGCGGCCCAGCCGCACATGACCGCCAGGCGGCCATAGGCCTTGTCGCCCGGGCGGGCCACGATCCGCTCCGCCACTTCGCGCTGGAACATCAGGGTCAGGCTGGCGAAATGATCGAGCCGGTCGAGCCATCTGAACAGCAAGGGCGTGCCGACATTGTAGGGCAGGTTCGCAACCACCCTTGCGCCCCTGGCCAGGCTGCCTACGTCATCGAACGTCAGCGCATCGCCCTCGACGACCTCCAGCCGTCCGTCGCTCACGGCCTGGATCTCGGCCAGCACGGCGAGGCAGCGACTGTCCTTTTCCACCGCGACGACACGCCGTGCGCCGGATGCAAGCAATCCGCGCGTCAGGCCACCGGGACCAGGCCCGACCTCCAGCACGTCGCAGCGGGTCAGGTCACCGGCCAGGCGGGCGATGCGACTGGTCAGGTTGAGGTCGAGCAGGAAATGCTGTCCCAGCCCCTTCCGGGCATCCAGCCCGTGGCTGCGGATCACGTCGCGCAGGGGCGGCAGGTCGTCGATGCCGGTCATGCGGCGGCCCGCCGTGCGGCGATTTCCGCCGCCAGCCGCAGTGCCGCGATCAGGCTGTCGGGCCTGGCCACGCCCTTGCCCGCAATGTCGAAAGCCGTGCCATGGTCGGGTGATGTCCGCACGATCGGCAGTCCCAGGGTCACGTTGACCCCCTGGTCGAAGTCGAGTGTCTTGGCCGGGACCAGCGCCTGGTCGTGATACATGCAGATCGCGGCATCGTATTTCGCCCTGGCCGGGGGATGGAACATGGTATCGGCGGGCAGCGGCCCGGCCACCAGGTGTCCCTCGGCCCGCAAGGTCTCCACCGCCGGGCGGATGATGGCGTCATCTTCGGTGCCCAGCGCCCCGCCTTCACCCGCATGCGGGTTCAGCCCGGCAAATGCGACGCGCGGTGGAACGCATCCGAAGTCTCGCGACAATGCCTCGAGCACGATGCGGCCGATGGCGATCAGGTCGTCCGTGTTCAGCGCCCCGGGAACGGCGGACAGCGGCAGGTGGATCGTGGCGGGCACGACCCGCAGGTTCGGGCCGGCAATCATCATCACCGGGCGGTCACCGCCGGAGAGATCGGCCACGAACTCCGTGTGGCCCGGGTGACGAAATCCGGCGTCGTACAGCAGGGCCTTGTTGATCGGGTTGGTCACCATGCCGGACGCGGTGCCATCCATGCAGGCGGCAACGGCGCGCGTGATGCTTTCGATCACCAGTGGTGCATCGCCCCGGTGGGGGTGCCCCGGGCGCCCCTGGACCTGGCCTGAGAGCGGCAGCACCGGAATGGCGTCGGCAAAGCAACCGGCGGCCTCCGACGGGTGCCCGATCTCGGCCAGTGGCAGGTCGGTCAGGGCGCGCAGGCGGGCAGGGTCGTCCAGCAGGCAGAACGGCGAAAGTCCGGACGCCCGGCGCGCCTGCCACGCCGCGATGGCGATCTCCCCCCCGATACCGGCGGGTTCGCCCATGGTCAGCAGCAGGGGAGTGTCGGACATGATAAGCGCAGATCGATGATCGCGTCACGGCGCAGGGCACGCAGGGCGCTCTGTGCGCGCTGGTTGAGCTTGCCCAGGAGGATGTCCGTCCGTACCTGGTCGCGATCGGGTTCCGTGTTGACCGGGGCGGAACGGTTGCAGATCACCAACACGTGGATGCCCGCGGCGGTCCGCAACGGCTCGCTGCTGTCGCCGACATTCAGTTGTGCGATGGCCTTGCCGAACTCGTCCGGCAGGTCGCCGATCTTCAGGCTTCCGAGTTGCGCCGACTGGGCACCGTCGATGGTGGCCGCAACCTGGTCGATGCCGGCACAACTGCGGATGCGTTGGCGCGCCTGCGCGGCGTCGCTGCGGGCACGGTCTTCGGCGGCATCGCTGGCATTGCGGTTGAGCGGGATCAGCAACTGCGCCAGTTCCACCTCGATCCCATCAACGGCTTCCTCGCCCAGGACCCTGCGTTCCTGCACGGCCAGGATGGTGAAGCCCAGGGGGGACGCGACGGGGTCCGATACCTGCCCGGGGGACAGGGTGGCCAATACGGCGGCCACTTCCGCGTTCAACTGTGCCGGTCGCACCCAGCCGACGGAACCGCCGTCCGCCGCATTGGCACCGATGGAGAACTGCCGGGCCAGGGCCGCGAAATCCGCCCCGGACCGGATTTGTCGTACAAGCCGTTCAGCCGTGGCGCGCACCGTCGGTTCATCCTGCGGGCGGTCGATGCCCAGCACGATCTCGCTGACCCGGAACACCTGCTGTCCCTTGCTCGCGATCCGGTCGGCAATCGCCTCGTCGATCTCCTCGTCCGATACATCGACGGTCCGCAGCAGGCGGGCGCTGACGTATTGTTCCCAGGCGATGCTCGCCAGGTACTGACGACGCAGGGTGGACAGGTCCACGCCCGCGCTTTCCAGCCTGGAACTGAGGGCAAGCGCGCTGAGATTGTTGCGCTTTGCCAGCACTTCGATCTCGGCGTCGATCTGTTCGTTGGTCACTTCGACGCCGATCTTGCGTGCGGCCTGCATCTGCAGGCTCTCGTCGATCAGGTTGCGCAGCACCTGCGCCCGGATGCGCTGCCGGGTGTCCTGGGTGCGGGGCAGGTTGGCGCTGACGACAACCAGGTTGATCCGTTCCTCCAGGTCGAAGGCGGAGATCACTTCGTCATTCACGACGGCCGCGATACCGAACACCTGCTGAGCCTCGGGCTCGCGCGGTTGGCCGGTCAGTATCAGCAACCCGATCAGGGCAATGAGTACGGCACGCATGTCGGCTTCGCTCCGGGATTGACGTATGCATCATGCTCTAGCGGATTGCTGGCCGCTTTCCAACCGGGACGGCGTCGCGGTCATTGTGCCAGTATGCGAACGCGCGTTGGTATTGGTTGTGGAGAGGCGCTGACATGTACGTATTGATTGGTATCGCGGTAATCGCCGCCCTGGCACTTGGCCTGATGGTGATGCTGTTCAATCGGCTCGTCGCTTTGCGCCAGCGGTGCGGCAAGGCCTTCCACGACATCGACATCTACCTGCGGCAACGCCACGACCTGATCCCGTCGCTGGTGGAGGTCGTGAAGGGCTATGCGGATCACGAGCAGTCGGTACTGGAGAACGTGACCGCGGCCCGGGCGAGCGCGGGACAGGCGGTCGGCGGATCAACGGCCGACCGTTCCCGGGCCGAGGGCATCCTGGGCAAGGCGCTGGTCGGCCTGTTGGCTGTTGCAGAAGCCTACCCGGACCTGAAGGCCGACAGCAGCTTCCAGCGGCTGATGGGTGAAGTGTCTGAGATCGAGGGGCGAATCTCGGCGGCGCGGCGGTTCTTCAACACCGTCACCGCCGAATACAACACGGCCAGGGAGCAGTTTCCCGCCAATCTGATCGCCGGGATGTTCGGCTTTCAGGCGGAGAACTTCTTCGAGCTGGAAGAGGTGACGAAACAGGCTGTTCAGGAACCGCCGAAGATCAGTTTCCGCGACTGATCGGACAACAGGCAGGCACCCGAGATGGCTTTGGCGAGTGTCGGTTCCGGCACCTACATCTGGAACAACAACATCCGCAGCGTGATCCTGCTGTGCTTCTATCCGCTGATCGTGCTGGTCGCGGTGTGGTTCTGCTTCTTCATCGCGTCGGAGGGGTGGCGATGGCAGGCGGAATGGTACTGGCCCCACACCGTCGAGTTCCTGTCAGGCTATGGCTGGATGGTCCTGTTGGCGATCACCGGCTGGCTGACAACGGCCTGGTTTCTGAATGCGGCGATGACACGCAAGATGTCGGGCGCGGTCGAGGTTTCCAGGCAGAGCGATCCCGAACTCCATCACCTGCTGGAGGTGCTCTGCATTTCACGCGGTGTGCCAATGCCGCGGCTGAACATCATCGAGACCCATGCCCGCAATGCCTTTGCCAGTGGTGTCAGTCAGCGCAGCTTTTCCATCACCGTGACGCGCGGTCTGCTGCAATCCCTGCCGAAGGACGAGGTGGAGGCGGTGCTGGCACATGAACTTGCCCATATTCTCAACCGCGACGTCCGCCTGCTGACGGTCTGCATCATCTTCACCGGCATGTTCGGCTTCACGGCCAGCGTGCTGTGGCGGTTCCTGCGTCATTTCGGTCGAAGCCGGGTGCGAATCTCCACGGGACGGCGCGGCAAGGGCGGCGGACAGCAGTTGGTCATGGTGCTCTACGGCGTGGCGATCGTGCTCTCTGCGGCTTACGTGGTGTCCCTGCTGGCCCGTTTCGCCGTCTCCCGGGTCAGGGAATATTCCGCGGATGCGGGCGGGATCGAAATGACGCGGAACCCGGACGCGATGATGCGGGCCCTGCTGCGCATGTCGGGCCGCGACCGGATCCCCGACACGACGGATGATGTCGCATTGATGTGTGTGGTGAACAGCCGTCCCGCCTTCATGGGCCTGTTTCGCACCCATCCGTCGATCGAGGACCGCATCGCGCCGATTGCGCGGATCTTCACGGTGCCGGAGCCGGATCGTCCCCTGGGTCCGGTCGGTGCCGGGTACAGCTTCATGCCCCCTGCCGCGATCGCGGCTGCACCGGGCCAGCGTCATCGGCGGCATCCGCGGGCCAGCGTTCCGGTCACGGCGCCTGCGCCTGCGTCGGTTCCCGGTGTCACGGACGCCCCGGCGGGCAAGGCCTCAGTTCAGGCCGAGCAGCTTGACGCGGACGAAGACCGAGGTTGATTCCTCGATGTCGCGGTCACTGGTGAAGTCACGCACTGCACCGACCTGGAAATCGAAACATTCGTCGAGGTAGTGCAGGCCGATTTCCGCCCGCAGCGAACCGCCGGAACGGGTCAGGTCGCGACGGTAGGCGCCGAAGATGTTCCAGTCTCCGCCCAGGGCCGCCGATGCCTCGGTGTTCAGTTCCTCGACATTGCCGACCGCGACGCCACCACCAATCGCGGCCTGGGAGACGTAGCCGAGCTTCAGCCTGTAGCGATCATCGCCGGCTTCCAGCAGGTGTTCGTGCCGTTCGATGGTCGGGCCGTCGGCATCGAAGCGGAAGCGCAGGGAATAGTTCACCAGTTCGGACGGGGCGATGCTCAGGCGCCCGACGAAATCGGAGAACCTGTCTTCCAGCCCGGTACCCACGGCGGCGGAACTGGTCTGGTTCAGGCGGATCGACTGGCCGATGATCAGGTCGGTGCGACCCCCACCTTCGCCGTGCAGGCCGAGGCGTACGCCGTAATTGACACGGCTGCCGCTCTCGATCCGGTCGAAGCCGACGAAGCGGTTCCGCTCGAACAGGTTCGCTTCCGAGAACTCGAAGCTCTGCGAATCCTCGTTCGGGATGGCGTTCGGGTTGCCACCGGCAGGGGAGGCGATGACCTGCACCAGCAGTTCCACCGTCTGCATCAACCGGCCTTCCTGGCGCACCATCGGCAGGCGCCAGAGCATGCTGGCCATCGGCCAGACCCGTCCGGTCAACTCGTCGTCGTTCTGCGCCGTGACGTCGGTGCTCTGTGCCTCCGAGACGGAATAGCCGTCACCGCGCAGATGCAGGCCGAAGGTCATCAGGTCGCCGAATGAACCGATGTGGTCCGCCGCCCAGTCCCCCTGCAGGGAAACGCGGCGGGTGTCACGGCCGCCGGTCCGCTGCAGGGCAACCATGCTGGCGGTCCCGTCCAGCCGTCCGCCGATCGACGGCTCTCCGCTTGCGGTGTAGCTGGCAAGCGGCAGGACGACGGGAGTGTCGCCGTCCTTGTCGTTCTCCCGCAGGCTCTGGAAGGCGAAGAATTCGACCGACGCCGCGTGTCGCTCCCGGATGCCCCGCAGGTAGACATCGGATGTCAGGACGTCGGCGGAACTGATGTCGTAGCGTTTCAGGTAGGTGTCGTCGCTGGCCCGGTCGAAGTCGAAACCGGCCTCGAAACCGCGGCCCGCATCGAACCGGCCGGCCGATCGCAGGTGACCACGGAATTCCTCGGCACCGGTCTTGGAGTTGTTGATGTCCACCTCGTCGACATAGGTGATGCTGCCGGTGGTATCCCAAGTTCCGCTGTCGTAGCGCTGCCGGTGCTCACCGCCGAAGACAACGCCTTCCTTGGTCGTGATGCGCGGGCTGAAGGTGAAATCGCTGGTGTCGTCCAGCACCACGTAGAGCGGCAGGGTGAGCTGTCCACCGAGTTCCGTCGATGACCCGATGATCGGGGTCAGCAGGCCGGATTTGCGCTGCACGGTCGGGTCGGGGTGGTAGAAATAGGGCGTGTAGAACACCGGCACACCGAACATCTCGAACATCGCGTCTTCGTACTCGACGATCTCCGTCGACGTGTCGCGGGTGACCTTGCCGGACTTGATCTGCCAGATCGGTGCCCTGTCGGGATGCTCTGGGCAGGCCTCGCAACGGGTGTAGACGGCGCGTTCCAGCACCGTGCGGTCCTCGCCCTCGCGCCGGGCGACGCGGGCCGACAGTCGGCTGCGGTCGGCGCGTTGCACCCGGATTTCCCGGATCACGCCCTGCTTGAATCCATCGGACAGTTCCAGGTATTCGGCGAAGGCGACGTCGCCGCTGGGTTCGCGCAAGACGACGTTGCCGCTGGCGGTGACGATGTCGTCACGCTCGTTGTAGGTGACGGTGTCGGCGAACAGGATGCGCTCGCCCTGGGAAATCTCGACGCTGCCGCGTGCCGTGACCAGGCCCAGGTCACGTTCGTAGACCATCTCGTCGGCTTCCAGCTCGGTCGGCAGGGCATCGGTGTCCTGCGCCCGTGCCGGGTCCGACAGCGTCATGCCGAGCAGAAACAGCCCGAAGACCAGGTGGCCCGGAAGCGGGCGGAGAATCGGCGCGAGAAATTTCATCCGTCTTCCAGGTGGAACATGGCCGCGACGGCGGACATCGCGGTGACAGCGGCGGGTGTCCACGCCGCGAGAATGACCGGCCACCTTCCCGCACAACCGAACGCCTCGGCCAGCGCGGTGGCGCGGACGACCGCGACTACGCACATTACCCCCCGCACGAAGGCCCCCGCGCCGCCAC
>CAJYBQ010000061.1 GCA_913064755.1 uncultured Alphaproteobacteria bacterium | reverse complement strand
CGGGCCCTCCCCACCCTGGCGGGCACGCGTGCGGGCGGGGTGACGGGTGGGGGCGACATCCCGATCGGCGTCCGGCGGTCGTGGCGTGCGGGGGAAGTGGTGATCGCGGTCTGTGACAGCGGCACGGGCATGCCCGAGGAGGTCTGGTCACGGGCTTTCGAGCCCTTCTACACCACCAAGGACGTGGGCAAGGGCAGCGGCCTGGGATTGAGCATGGTCTATGGTTTCGCGAAGCAGTCCGAGGGGCGCGCCCTGATCCGTCCCGGCGACGAGAGCGGAACCTGTGTCGAGATTCATCTGCCGCTGGTCGACCCGGAGGTCGGCACGCGTGGCCCTGCGCCTGGCGACAACACGGTCGTGAACGCCGCGACCATCCTTATCCTGGACCCCGACCCGTCCGATGCGGCGCGGCTGGCGCAGGAACTGGAGCACCTGGGGCACGAGGCTGTCTGTTTCCGGGACGCGGATCGGGCCCTCGGGTTCATGCGCCTCACCCGCAAGGTTGATTTCCTGCTGGTTGCGGACACGCTCGCCCGCGGCGCGGACAATGAATGTCCGCTGCGCTGGGTCTGGGAGAACCGGCCCGAGGTCCGGGGGATACGGCTTGCCACCGGCACGGCTTCGACAGGGCGAGGCGTGGAGGACACGGTGGATGTGTCACACCTTCCGGAACTCAGGAAACCCTTCATGACCAGCGATTTGATCGGAAAATTCGGCGATGCCAGGGAAACCAAGCACCATGTCCACTGAACCGCAAACCCGGGTGATGATCTGCGATGACGAACCGGATTTCCGGGCCATCGTCCACGATGTTGTCGAGGGTATGGGCATGCAGGCCATCGACGTGGCCTGGCCGGAGCAGTTCGCCGACATCTACCGGGAATTCAAGCCCGACATCGTCGTGCTGGATATCGTCATGCCCAATATCGACGGCCTGGAACTGGTCGGCTGGCTGTCGGATGCCGGCTACGAGGGCCGGTTGATCCTGGTCACCGGCTTCAACCCCCACTATGCCCGCGCCGCCAGCACGCTGGCTGACCTGAAGGGCATATCCAGCGTCGCGGTCCTGCAGAAACCCGTTGCACTGGCTGATCTGCGGGCCGCGCTGGCCTGACTCGTATGCCGACCAGCCCGGTCCCGCCCGATCAGTCAGGGCAGGGTCATCAATCGTTGCTGACGACCTTCCTCGGCGGGGTCGCGGCGGCGGGCTTCTCCGGCTCCTCTCCGAAGACCTGGATCTCGCCGGCAATGCGACCGCCGGCCTCGATCTCGACCTCGCCATAGCGCAGGATGCCCTTCAGCTTGCCCGTGGAGCGCACGATCAGCCGGTCACGGCAGTTCAGCGTGCCTTCGAAATCACCTGCGATATCGGCGGTCTCCACGTGGCATTCGCCGGAATAGCTGCCGCCGGGGCTGACGCGGAAGCTGGTGGCTTCGACCCGTGCATCGACCGAGCCTTCGATGACCAGTTCGGCGCAGTTGCTGACTTCGCCCTTCAGGGAGATGCCGCTGCCGACCAGCAGCCGTGATTCCTCCTCGTTCGCGGTACCGCGCCGATCACGCATGGGGCCATCCTGCCTGGGGCGCGGAATATCCGGGCGCGGACGCCGCGCGATCAGGTCTTCCGTCGGCATGGGGGTGCTGGTCTTCGGCGCCGGGCGCGGGGTTTCACCCGTGCCGTCGCCATCCTGTCCGTTTGTCTTGCGGGTGAACATGGTCGGTCGCCGCCTTCCTAGCTGGTCTGCGCCCTCGATTGACGCTATCCATAATCCTGTTCGATCGCGGCGACAATTGGGCGAAGCACAGGTTTTTTCCCGGTCACCGTTTTGACACCCGGCGGACACGGGCAGTCCCTGCCGTCCGCCAATGCCTGGGGAGGTTGAAGTGACAGACGCATATATCATCGGTTCGTTTTCCACGCGGTTCCAGAAATGGCCCGACAAGTCGTTCAAGGACCTGACGCGGGAGGCCTATCTGGGCGTCCTCGCCGACGCGGGCATGGAGAATGGTGACGACATCGATTTCGGCTGGTTCGGCAATTGCGGCATGTGGCTGCACAACGACCAGGGCTCGATCCGCGGGCAGGTCTGTTTCACCCCGCTGGTGAACGAGGGGCTGTTCCCGGCCCGGGTCCCGATGGTGAACGTCGAAGGCGCCTGTGCGACGGGGTCCATGGCGCTGCATGGTGCCTGGAAGGACATCATGTCCGGCCAGTCAGAGGTCAGCCTGGCCATGGGCGTGGAGAAGGTCTGGATCCCCGGTGAGCCGGAGAAGATCCAGCGCAGCTTCTTCGCGGGCATCGACACGCAGGACCCGGAGGAATGGCAGCAGTACTACCGCGACGCCGGTGAGGAAGCGGGCAAGCCGTTCGAGACCGGGCCGGATCGCACCGTCTTCATGGACACCTATGCCATGCAGGCCTGCTATCACATGAAGAAACACGGCACGACGCAGCGCCAGATTGCCGCCGGGGCCGCCAAGAACCACAATTACGGTGCCAAGAACCCGAACGCCCAGTACCAGTTCGAGATGACCGTGGACCAGGTGCTGGAAGACCGCCCGGTCAGCTACCCCCTCACGCGATCCATGTGTTCCCCCCTCGGCGACGGTGCCGCGGCGGCGATCGTTGTATCGGAGGATTACTACAAGGGACTGCCGCAGGCGGTGAAGGACCGTGCCATCAGGATCAGGGCCAGCAGCCTGTCGGGTGGCAAGTACAAGCGCCTGGACGAGCCGTCGCTGTCCATGACGGCGGCAAGGAAGGCCTATGCGCACAGCGGCCTGAAGCCCGAGGATATCCAGGTCGCGGAAGTGCATGACGCCACCAGTTTCTGCGAAGTGCTGCAGGTGGAGATGATGGGTTTCTGCGACATCGGCGAAGGGGGCCGCTTCATCGAGGCGGGTGAGACCGGTCCGGGTGGCAAGGTGCCGGTGAACACGTCCGGCGGCCTGGTGTCGAAAGGCCATCCGGTCGGCGCGACCGGCCTGTCGATGATCCAGGAACTGGCGACACAGTTGCGCGGCGAGGCCGGGGAACGGCAGGTGCCGGATGCCCGGATCGCGCTGGCCGAGAACGGTGGCGGCGTGATCGGCTTCGAGGAAGCAGCCTGTGCGGTCAATATCCTGGAACGCGCACGCGACTGATGGCTCGGCGCGGGGCGGGGCAGAAGCCGGACATCCGCAACCGGATGACTGGATTTCGCCCCGGCCCGCGCCACATCGCAACGGTACCGAGTGGAGGAGGAACAGCATGCCTGTAAGGGTCGGAATGGGTTTCGGCGAATTGCCGTTTTCCGGTGCAGCCCCTTTCTGGGACTGGATCGACATGCTGGAGGACGGCGGCGTCAACAGCTACTGGCAGTCCGACCGCCTGGCCTCCGCGCGGCCGCACCTGGAACCCATGGCGGTGCTGGGTGCCATTGCCGGGCGGACGCGCAAGCTGAAGTTCGGCATGAACGTGGCCTCCCTGGCGCTCAGGGAGCCCGTGCTGCTGGCCAAGCAGTGCGCCACGATCGACTACCTCAGCGGCGGTCGCCTGCTGCCGGCATTCGGCATCGGGGCCAAGCTGGCACCTGACTGGGCGGCGACGGGAACGCCGACGGCGGGGCGCGGTGCCCGTGCGGATGAAGCGCTGGAGATCATCATCCGGCTCTGGCAGGGGGAGACGGTCGACTACGACGGGCGCTTCTTCCAGTTGAAGGGCGCGAGGATTTCGCCGACACCGATCAACCCGCGCATTCCCATGTGGATCGGCGGTTCCACCAAGGCAGCGGTGGAACGGACGGCCAAGTACGGTACCGGCTGGCAGGCCGCGTTCGAAAGCCCGGCGCAACTGGCCCCCGTGGTCCGCGCCATTCGCGAAACGGCCATCGCGCAGGGCCGCCCGGTCGACGAGGACCATTTCGGTGCCGCCTTCCCCTTCCGCTTCGGCAGCATGGACGAAGAGGTCGTGGCCGCGGAAGCGGGCCGGTTCGAGAAGCGCTTGCGCAAGGATCCCACCGGTTACTTCGTGGTAGGCGACGCGGACCTGATCCTGCAGCGCATCCGGGAATATGTCGAAGCCGGGGCATCCAAGTTCATCCTGCGCCCCATCGGCGGCAGCGACGACGACCTGATGGACCAGACCCGGAAATTCATCGACCTGGTACAGCCGGAACTGGACGCGATACCGCTGCCGCATCTGGCGCAGGCCTGATCGGGGCCGACCCGTCGACGAAATCCCGGTTACTTGCCGCCGCTCTTCGTCGGTCGCGGGTCGGGGATGCCGAGTTCGGTCAGGGCCGCCTGCCAGTCATCCTCGAAATAGCTCTTGTCGGCGCAGCGTCCGTTGTAGTCGCTCACCAGCTTGTTCAACTGGTCGCGACGCTGGTCCAGGGTGGGCAGCATTTCATCGTTGTAGGTGTCGATCATCGTCCGGTGGCGTTCGACGCGGGCGTTGTATTCCTTCACGGCCTCCGGATCGGTGCCGTCGATCTGCTTGCGCCGCTTGTCGAGGTCGGCTTCCAGCGCGCTGATCCGGTTGCGGTAGGAGGTCATGCTGGCCTGGTAGCTGGCCAGGCGCTTTTCCAGGTCTGCCAGCCGCTGGTCCTGCCGCAGACAGGCGCGGATATCGGCAGGGGTCAGTGTCCCCGCCTCGTAGACCTTGATGACTTCGGCGTTTTCCGACGCTTTCTGCTGTGCCGTGGCCGGGCTGGCCAGCAACACGACAGCCGTCGCACCTGCCATCAGGTATCCGCTGATCGTTCTCATCACAACCTCACCGCAACGCGTGAATTGACTGACTGCATTATCGGCAGTCGGACAGGGCGAATACAAGGTCGCTTTGTGGCCAACTGGTGACGGACGCCGCATGCGGTGTCCGTCACCGGCAGGATCAGATCAACGGGATCAACCGAGGGCGTCCTTGATCTTCCCGATCAGGGCCATGCGGTCGGCACGTGCCTGCAGGGCCTGGTCCATCGTGACCTTGACGAACCGTGTCGGGGTATGCGGCTGCATCTGCCCGATGAGGTCCATGTCAGCCGAGATCACGGTGCCCAGCATGAAGTAGCCACCGCCGGACACGGCATCACGATGCAGGATGATCGGCTCCGTCCCGCCCGGCACCTGGATGGAGCCGTAGGGGTAGCAACCGTCAACGATGTTCGACGGGTCGGACCCGGCGCCGAAGGGACGTTCGCGTTCGGTGAACTGGATCGGCTCACCGCCGCGGAAGCGGTAACCGATGCGGTCCGCCTCCGGTGCGACCTTCCAGGTGTCGGCATAGAACCGGGCGCCGGACTCATCGGTGACCCAGTGCCAGTAGATGCCCGGCAGGACCCGGATCTCGGCAGGCGAAGCCGGTGCCCGGCGCAGCGATGCGTCGAGTGTCCGGCCCGCGGTACCGCTGGCCTTGCCGACGGGTATCTCGTCGCCGACCGCGATCGGCCGCCCCTTGAAGCCGCCCAGCGCGCCCAGGGCGTAGGTGGAACGGCTGCCCAGCACGATCGGCACGTCGATGCCGCCCGCGACGGCGATATAGGCCCGTGCGCCACCCTTCAGGTAATCGAAGCTGAGCACCTGGCCGGCCTTCACGGGGAAGGAATGCCAGTTTTCCTGCGCGTCGCCATCGACCTTCGGTGTCAGGGCCGCGCCCGTGACCGCGACCACGGTGTCCGCCGTGAACTCCAGTTCCGGACCCATGAAGGTGGCTTCCAGCACCGCGGCGTCCGCCGGGTTGCCGACCAGCAGGTTTGCCGCCTGCAGGGCCAGCTGATCCATGCCGCCGGACTGCGGGATGCCCAGGTGATAATAGCCGTGGCGTCCCATGTCCTGAACGCTGGTGGCGAGGCCGGGATTGAGAACCTTGATCATTTCAGTGCTCCCTCCAGCTTGGCATTGCAGGCATCGGCGTCGGCGTTGAACTCGTCGAGGGAGAACCGCACGTCGCGGATCTTCGGCTCGAACGTGTTGGCGTCCACGGCCTCAACCGCCGCGTCGTAGGTGTCGCGGTCGATGGGGGTGAACTTCACCAGGTCGCCCGGTTTGAAGAAGATCATGAAGTCGCGCAGGTAGTTGATCTGCTGCTGCGGGTCGAAGATCGGCATCGGCGTCACGCCGAACATCTGGTAGCCACCGGCACCGCGTACCGAATAGATGCAGCTGAAACAGCCGCCGTAACCGACCGTCAGCTTCGGCGTGTCGGTGCGGGGGCGCAGGTACTTCGGCACCTCGATCTGCTTCTGCCGTTCAACCGTCTGGTAGAGGAACGGCAGGCCGGCCACGAAACCGACCATGGACACGAACCAGGGGGAGCCGGAATGGGCCGCGATGAAGTCATCGACGGTGCCGTAGCCGTTGATCCGCGCCGAATAGTCCAGGTCCGTACCCGTCGGGTCCTGGTGGCGTTCGCGGAACCGCATCAGCGTCTCGTGCGTCCAGGGGTCGTTGTAGAGCACCGGCACCTCGACGATGCGGGTGTCCATGGTGGCGTCCGCATTCTCCGCCTGCACTTCCAGCTTGCGGATCTCGGCCAGCATGTCATCGGGCTTGATGATGTCCGGGTCGAACCGCACCTGGAACGAGGCATTGGCCGGGCAGATCTCGGTCACGCCACGAATCTGGCTTTCGCGGATCGCGTTGGTCATGGAGAGGCTCTTGAAGAAAGCCTCCAACGACATCTCGGTATCGACTTCGCAGAAAACATGCTCGTCACCACCGAAGGTGTATCTGGATTCCATTGAGAGAGAACCTCCTCTGGATCGCGTCAGGACGGGATCGGATTGGCTTCGAGCCAGGGCTCGAGATATTGCGTGTGAATGGCATTCTTCATGACATCCGGCGACTGCGCCAGTGCCTGGTGCAGCGGGATCGTGGTCTTCAGCCCTTCGATGGTGAGCCCATCCAGGGCTTCGGCCATGCGCTTGATGGCCGTGGCACGGTCGGGACCATGCACGATCAGCTTGCCCAGCAGCGAGTCATAGAACGGCGGGATGGTATAGCCTTCGTAGAGCAGGGTATCGAACCGCACGTGATCCGCCGTCGGCACCACCAGCCGCCCGATGGTTCCCGGTCCGGGCATGAAGTTGTTCGACGGGTCTTCCGCATTGATCCGGCATTCGATCGAATGGCCGTCGAGGACAATGTCGTCCTGCGTCATGCGCAGTTTCTCGCCGCCCGCGATACGGATCATCTCCTGCACCAGGTCGATGCCGGTGATCATTTCCGACACCGGATGCTCGACCTGGATACGGGTGTTCATCTCGATGAAATAGAACTCACCGCTGGCATCGTCGAACAGGTATTCCAGTGTCCCGGCACCGCGATAGCCGACCGACCGTGCCAGGTTGACGGCTGAGGTGCAGATGGCCTGCCGCTGGGCGTCGTCCAGTGCAGCCGACGGGGCTTCTTCCCAGACCTTCTGGCGCCGGCGCTGCAGGGAGCATTCACGCTCGAAGCAATGCACCGCATCGGTGCCGTCGCCCAGCACCTGGACCTCGATATGGCGGGCGTTGCGTACCAGCTTTTCCATGTACAGGCTGCCGTCGCCGAAGGCCGCCTGTGCCTCCGACCGTGCCTGGGATACCAGCTTCGCCAGCTCGTCGGCCGTATCCGCGATCTTGATGCCGCGTCCGCCACCACCGGCAGACGCCTTGATCATGACGGGAAAGCCGATGCGTTCCGCCGCCTCGCGCGCCTCTTCGACCGTTTCAAGCACACCCGCACTGCCCGGTACCGTCGGTACGCCGGCGGCCTCTGCCGCGGCACGGGCCGCGGCCTTGTCACCCAGGCGGGAAATCGTCTCGGGCGAGGGGCCGACAAAGATCAGCCCTGCATCCTCGACGGCCTGCGCGAAGGCGGCGTTCTCCGACAGGAAGCCATAGCCGGGATGGATGGCGTCGGCGCCGGTATCCTTCGCCGCCTGCAACAGGGCCTCTGCCTTCAGGTAAGACTTGGCGGCATGCGGCGGGCCGATGTTCACGGCCTCGTCCGCCATCTTCACAGCCAGCGAATCCGCGTCCGCCATGCTGTGCGCCTGCACTGTCGCGATGTTCAGCGCCTGCGCGGCCCGGATGATCCGGACGGCGATCTCGCCACGGTTGGCAATCAGCAGCTTCTTGATGGCCATTGCTGCGGCTCAGCCCAGGTCGACCAGGGGCTGACCGGCCATCACGGGCTCTTCGTTGTCGGCCAGGAAGCTGCCGATGGTGCCGGCCTTGTCCGCCTTGACCTCGTTGAAGGTCTTCATCACTTCCACCAGCCCGATGACGTCACCCACCGCGACCGCATCACCCTCGTTCTTGAAGTTCGGCTCATCGGGGGACGGCTTGCGATAGAAGGTACCGGGAAGCGGTGAAACGATCTGTTCGGCCATGTGTCTTGTCCTCTGGTCTGATTTGCTGGTCTCGTCCCGGGCGGTTGCGCCAGGTCCTATTCGGCTGCCTGGGCCATGTAGGGGCGGATTGCGGCATGAACCGCCTCCGCCACCGCCTGGGCATTCGGGGTATCGGAATGGACGCAGATGCTGTCGGCGCGAACGGCGACATCGACGCCGCCGGTCGAAGCCGTCTTGCCCTCGGTCACCGCACGCACCGCGCGGGCTGCCGAGTCTGCCGGGTCCACGGGATCATGCACGCGGGTGACGATCAGGTTGCCCGCATCGCCATAGAACAGGTCGGCGTAATATTCCGCCACCAGTTCATGGCCCCGCGCCGGGTAGATTTCCTCGTGCAGGGTGCCGATCATGCCGAACAGCGGCACCTTGAACACGTCCGCCGCATCGGCCACCGCGTGGGCGATGTGTTCCTGCTTCGCGGCCATGCCGTAAAGCGATCCATGCGGCTTGATGTGGTTCAGGCTCATGCCCTCCGCCTCCAGGAAGCCCTTCAGCGCGCCGATCTGGTAGATCAGGCAGTTCGCCATCTCCTCGCGATCCATCTTCATCTCGCGGCGGCCGAAGCCCTGCAGATCGGGCAGCGACGGATGCGCGCCGACACGCACGCCGTGCCGCTTCGCCAGCTGCACCGTGGTCCGCATGTGGTTGTAGTCGGAGCCATGAAAGCCGCAGGCGACGTTGGCCACCGTGATGAACGGCATCAGCCCCTCGTCATCGCCCATCTTGTAGAGCCCGAAGCTCTCGCCCATGTCGCAATTGATCTCGACTGCCATGATGTGCCTCCTTGCTGCGTACTCAGACGTTGCGTGTCAGGATATAGCTGCCGCTCTCGTGAAGCGAGGCCTGCCAATCCGGTTCGATGACGATGGTGGTCGTGGTTTCCTCGATCACCGCGGGACCGGCCACCACTGCACCGGCACCCAGCTTCGACCCGTCGTAGACCGGGCCGTCGATGGCGGTTCCGTCGGGGCTGAAGATCATCGGGCGGTGGGACTTGATGGCATCCGTCACGTCGGCACCCGCGGTCAGCGTCGGCAGGTCCGGGCGATCGACCTTGCCGTAGAGCGTGCTTTCCAGGTTCACGACCTCGATCGGGGTATTGCGTTCGGAATAGGTGTAGAGCTGCTCGTGCTTGGCGTGGAACGCATCGCGCAACTGGTCCACGGAACCGGCATCGATGATGAAGTTCTCGATATCGACCGAGCATTCGTGCACCTGTCCGACATAGCGCATGTCGATGCGGCGACGGATCATGATCCGGTCATTCTCGAACCCGTCCGCCAGCAGATGCTTGACGCCGGTCTCCTCGATCTCCGCGTAGGTATCGTTGATCTGGGCATAGGCCGCATCGCCTTCCAGCCGCAGCGGGCAGGTGGCCATGTAGTTGTACTTGACGTCCGAGATGATCTGGCCGAACGCGCAGA
Source organism: uncultured Alphaproteobacteria bacterium (assembly GCA_913064755.1). GTDB lineage: Bacteria > Pseudomonadota > Alphaproteobacteria > Minwuiales > Minwuiaceae > Minwuia. The sequence goes on along the minus strand of CAJYBQ010000061.1, from coordinate 1,630 downwards.
GGCCGGATGCCAGCTTCGGCACCAGCACGCGGTTGATGCCCATTTCCCTTGCCAGCGCCGTGATATGGGCAGAGCCGGCACCGCCTGCCGCCACCAGCACGAAGTCGCGCGGGTCGTAGCCCCGTTCAACCGAGACGCGGCGGATGCCGTTGACCATGTTGTTGTTGACGATGGTGAACATGCCGTGCGCCGCGCGCTCGACGGTGATCCCCAGCGGGTCGGCGATCTTCTCCTTCACCGCCGCGTAGGATTTTTCCCGGTCCAGCTTCATCCGTCCCCCCAGCAGGGCATCGGGATTGACGTAGCCGAGCACCAGGTTGGCATCGGTCACGGTCGGCTGATCGCCGCCATTGCCGTAACAGGCGGGTCCGGGGGCGGAGCCGGCACTCTGCGGACCGACCTGCAGCAGGCCGAGGTCATCGATCCAGCCGATGGAACCGCCGCCCGCGCCCAGGGTCTCCACCTGGATCATCGGCACGCCGATGCGATAGCGCAGGAAATCGATGTCCTTGTTGATGTTGGTATTGCCGCCGCTGGTCAGCGTGATGTCGAAGGACGTGCCGCCCATGTCCACGGTGATCACGTCGTCGTGGCCGAAGGGACTGCAGACGTAGAGCCCGGCCTGCGGTGCCGACGCGGGGCCGGAATTGATGGCATAGACAGACCGGTCGGACATGGCCTGCCCGATGGCGAGGCCGCCGTTGGACTGGAAATACCGCACCGGGTACCTGGCCCCCAGGTCACGGAAATAGTCGTCGATGCCGCTGACGTACTTCTTCAGGGTCGGGCCCAGGTAGGCATTGGTGATGGCCGTGGAGGTGCGGGTATATTCGCGGATCTGCGGATACAGTTCCGACCCCACGGTCAGGAACACGTCGGGCATCATCTCGCGCACGATCTCCGCCGCGCGGCGTTCATGCTCCTGGTGCAGGACCGACCAGACGAAGGAGATCGCGACGGTCTCGACACCTTCGGCGATGAACATCTCGCAGGCGTCGCGCACGTCCTGCTCGTTCAGCGGCGTCATCACGGATCCGTCGGACACGACCCGTTCCGACACGCCGCGCCGCAGGTAGCGCGGCACCAGCATGCGTGCGGGCGGGTAGGTGGCGTCGTAGCGATAGCCGTCTTCCTTGTGCCCCAGCCGGATCTCGATCGAATCCTCGTGCCCCCTGGTGCAGATCAGGCCGACCTTGGCGCCCTTGTGCTGGATCAGCGCGTTCAGGCCGACGGTGGTGCCGTTGATGCACAGGTCGCACTGCGAGATGATCTCCCGCGCGGTCAGACCCACGGCCTCGGAAATCAGTTGCAGACCGTTCGAGATCGCTTCCGTCGGGTCGTTCGGTGTGGACAGGGCCTTGAACAGGTGGACCGTGCCATCGCGGTCGGCCAGGACGAAATCGGTGAACGTGCCCCCGGCGTCGACGCCGAGACGGTATTTGGTGCGCATGTTTCCTCCACGCAGGGCGACATCAGCCTCTGCAAGTCAAACTGTATCAGGTGTGCTGCCGTGGCCTATTCGGCGGCGACGGCGGCACCACGTGTCGCGGCGGTGGCTTCCCGGTCGCCCACCCGCCCGGCCGGGTCGGCGCAGAGGACGCCGTCGGCCCGCCCGGCCCCCCCCCCCCCG
>CAJYBQ010000060.1 GCA_913064755.1 uncultured Alphaproteobacteria bacterium | reverse complement strand
CCAGCGGCCCGCGTCGGCAGCCGCGGCGGTAAGCGAGACCTGGCTGCCGCACGGGGTGAACTTGCGCGCGGTGGAAGGCAGGGCGAGCACGTGCTGTATGACCAGGCGCCGGTCGGCGCGATTCTGCGGCAGGTCGTCGGCGATGTCCCGGCGCAGCGACACATCTCCCTGTCTGGCGCGTTCTTCGGTCAGGCGCAGACAGGAGAGGATAACGCCGTCGAGGTCGACAGTGCTTTCCTGCATGCTCAGTTCGTTGGCTTCGACCTTGGCCATGTCGAGAATGTCGTTGATGACCGTCAGGAGCGCCTCGGCGGAGCTTCGCCCGGTGCTGACAAAGCGTTCCTGCTCCGGGTTCAGCCCGGTGTCGGTCAGCAGTCCGAGCACGCCCAGCACGGCATTCAGCGGCGTGCGGATCTCGTGGCTCATCATGGCGAGGAAACGGCTCTTGGCGCGGTTGGCTTCCTCGGCCCGGTCCCGCTGCAGCTTCAGCTCTGCCTCGGCATGCTTCAGTTCGGTGATATCGAAACCGTAGAGGTTCACTTCCCGGGTTTCGGGGATCGGGCTGAGCAGGATGCTGTAGGTCGTGTCCCCGACCTCCAGTTCGAGATTGGTCGCGTTGCTTGATGCCAGTGCGGTGTAGATCCGTTCCTGCCACGGACCGGACAGGCTGTCCCCGACTGCGACCCCCAGGTGCGCGCCGACCCTGGCGCTGGCCTCGTTGGCGTAGAGCAATTGGCCACGTCCGTCGAAACGCATCACCGGCGCGGGGTTCTCGTTGGGCAGCCGCGCCATGTCCTGGATGCGCGCCTCCGCCTACAGTCGCTCCGAGCTATCGCGGATGTAGCCGACGAACTCGGGTCCCTCCGCCCCGTCGGCGACGCTGATGGCCAGCTCGATGGGGAAGTTCCCGCCGGTCCGGTCCATTGCCTCGATCTCGATCCGGTTGCCCAGCACCGGGCCTTCCCCGCTTTCCAGGTACCTGGTCAATCCGGTGCGGTGGGCCTCGCGCAGGTGGGCGGGGATGACGAGTTCCGCCATTTCCCTGCCCACGACCTCGGCCGAGCGATATCCGAACAGCTCCTCGGCTGCCGGGTTGAAGGCCACGATGTTCCCGTGCCTGTCCATGATGATGATGCAGTCGAGCGCCGCGTCGATGGTCGCGCGAATACGCCCCTCGCTCTCCTGCAGGGCGAACTCGCGCCGCTTCAGTTCGGTGATGTCGGTCCGGAACCCGACGGTGCCGCCTTCCGGTGTCCTGCGTTCGCTGATCTTCAGCCAGCGACCGTCGTCCAGTGGCTGCTCGATGGCTTCTTCCGGCGGGTCGCGATGGATGCGCAACCGCTCCGCCACCCATTCATCGACCCGGCCCGTGGCCTCGGCATATTGCCCGCGTTCGGCACCGCCGCGAATGATCTCCTCGAAGGTCTTGCCCGGCACCATCAGGTCGGCGCTGAGGGCATAGGTGTCGCGATATTTCTCGTTGCAGACCACCAGCCGATCTTCGCTGTCGAAGAGGACGAACGCATCCGGCACAGCCTCGATCGCGGCCAGCAGGCGATCCTGCAGGATGCGGACGGTTTCCTGCGCCTCGCGCTCCGCCGTGCGGTCGGTCAGGGTGCCGGTGAAGAGATGGTGCCCATCGATGACCGTCTCGCTGAAGGAGACCTCCGCCTCGATCCTGTGGCCGGAGCGATGCAGGCCCGTGAGCGTGATCTGCCGTTCGGGCAGGGCGACATGGCCGTGCCGGTAGGCCGTGAATATCTGGTGGTAGACGCTGAACTGGTCGTCGGGCATCAGGGCGCTGATGTGCATGCCGACCAGTTCTTCCGGCCCATAACCGAACATGGCGCAGGCGGCCCGGTTGGCGCCCTGGATGAACAGGTCCAGGTCATGCGTCAGCAGCCCCTCCGAAAGGCTTTCGGTGATCGAGGCCAGCAGGCGGTTGCGTTCATCCTTCTGTGCGTTCAGACGCGCCTCACCTTCGCGAATGGCCGCCTGTTTCTCGGCATCGACACGCGCTTTCTCCGCGTTGATGCGCGCCACGAAGGCGCGGGATATGAAACCGATCTCGTCGTGCTGCGCGGCGATGCGGTTCAGTTGCTGCATGCCGGAACCCGGGTCGGCGGCGGCGCGCAGCATCGGACGGATGCGCCGCTGCACGATGAAGTAACTGGTCAGCAGGGCGCTCAACAGCGCACCGGCCAGCGCCACGGCCAGCGCGATCATGACGAACAGGCGCTCTTCTCTCAGGGTCTCGTTGATCCAGCTGCCGCCATAATCGATGCGCAGCGTGCCACCGTCCCCGTCGACGAACGGGAAGGTGGCGATCTTCCGGCTCGGCTTCTCGGCGCAGGCATGGTTCGGCCAGCCGTTCAGGATCGTGCCATCGGCACCGAACGCGGTGACGCAGCGTATGGACCGGTAGCCCTGGGCCAGCCGCAGCAGGTGATCCACCTCGGCCGTGTCCCCGTGCTTTCGCGCATCCGAGATGGCGACTGACATGTGGTAGCCCAGGGCGGCGACCTGCGCGGCGACCTCGCTGTCCAGCCCGTCTCGCCTGATCTGGTCGTACCAGATCAGGAAGCCGCCGACGAACGCCATGAAGATGACAGCGAAGATGGCGGTGAAGCGAACAGCGAGTGACGAGAAGAGGTGTTTCACCGAAGCCTACTTGCCCGCAATCCGACGGATCGCGTCCCGGGCATCGAACAGCGTCTGGGTGACCTGGAAACCGTCGCCGACGGGCATGGCGAGGAAATCCACCTCGTAGGTCGTGCCGTCGTCGGCAAGGAAGTCGGCGCAGAGGAAGTAGCCGTTGCGGAATGGGACGATCTTCGGATGCAGGCTGGACGGCGAAAGGGGCAGCAGTTCGCCTGCGGCGGGATTGAAGAGGACATAGCGCCCGGCCTCCTGGCGTTGATCAAGGAACCCCAGCAGGGCCGTCTGCAGTTCGACCATGCGTTGCTGGTCGATGTCCGCGCGTGCGGTCGACAGGCTGCCTGCCATGAAGGCGATGAAGATGAGCGACGATAGCCAGCGCATGATCCGGTTCTCCGTTCCGAAGGGATGAAATGCTATCGGCGATGCAATTCCGTTGCCACGGCAATGTTGCGCCGAACCCCGTCGCGGGCGCCGAAATGCGACGGGCGTCAACCTGCTGGACGGGCTGTTTCCGGGTCAGGAGGCCAGCAGCACCAGCGAGAAGACGATCGCCATTGCGGGGGCGGCCCAGTGGATGTTCGGCGCACCCGCAGGCGAGGGCTCCCGCCGCTTCAGGACCAGCAGCGCCGTGTTCACGACGATGAAGATGCACAGCAGGATGTAGGTCGTCACCTGTGCCAGGTCCTCGATCGGTGCGATCAGGGCCAGGGCGATGATGATCAGCGTCACCAGCACCGTCGCCGTGACCGGCGTCCCGAGCCGGTCATTCGTCGTGTGTGCCCAGGCGAACAGGCGGTTCCGGCGACCGAGGCCATAGAGCACCCGGGCAGCCATGACGATCTGGGCCAGGACACCGTTGAGCGTGGCCGAAACCGCAATGACGATGATCGTCTCCGGTGAAATACCGGTCCCTGCCTCGAAGACCAGGGCGAGCGGTCGTTCGCTCTCGGCCAGCAGGGCAGGGTCGACCGCCCGGATCGCGGCGACGGCGACCAGGAAATACAGCAGGGTGGTGATCACGATCGCGCCCAGGATGCCACGGGGCATCGTCCGCACCGGGTCGGTGGTTTCCTCGGCCAGGTTGACCATGTCCTCGAACCCGATGAAGGCGAAGAAGGCGAGCAGGGCGGCGGCAAGCACCAACGGGCCGCCACCGTGCAGCAGGGATCCGAAATCCACCATGTCGGCAAACGGCGTCACCGGATCGGCATTGAACCCGGCCCCGACGATCAGCAGCAGGCCGACGATCTCGACAAGCGTCAGGACCGCGGCGAATGCAAGTGATTCCAGCACGCCGACCAGCGCGATGAGGCCCAGCAGCAGGCCGACGGATATCTCCAGCCAGAGCCTCGGGACTTCGACCAGTGCGGACAGGTAGCCCACCCCGCCCTTCAGGATCGCGGCGGCGGAGATGACCCCGACACAGGCGACGGCCACGCCGACGCAATCGCCGAACCAGCCAACGCCGAACGCCTTCCTGACATAGGCCGCCTCGCCGGCGCTTTCCGGAATGCGTGCGGCGAGTTCCGCGAATGACAGGGCGGAGAGGGCGGCCGCGACACCGGCGACCAGGAAGGAAAGCGGGGTCAGCGCACCGGCCACGCCCGCGACCTTGCCCACCAGCACGTAGATGCCGGCCCCGACCATGACGCCGACGCCATAGAGGATGAGCAGGCTGATGCCGACGCGACGGTGAAGTGCCATGGCAGTTTCCTTTCAGGCGACGCGTGGCGCGATGATGACCCGTTACCCGGGTTGCTGGTTCATCAGGAGAACGGACGTCGAGACATTCTCCAGGAACCGGGTGAGGCGGGCTTCGGAAAGCGCGGCGTTCTCCGGTGAGACGATGACAAGACCGGTATCGGACGGGATGCAATCGGCAAGGTCGGTCCCGTCACCGGCAACCGTGATCCGGACAGGAAGGCCGATCGCCTGGGCCAGGCGTTCGGCCTCGGTCACCGCGACCGTGGGCGAAAGCACCAGTTCCACCCTGCGGTCGCTGTCGTTCCGGAAGCGCCTGGCCGCGGCCAGGCCGTGTTCGACGAACCCGACAGTGTCGGCAAGCACCAGGATACGGCCCTCGCCGGGGTTCTCCCCCGGTGGCAGGATCAGCACCGGTGCCGATACCCTGCGCACGGTGGCCGCCAGGACAGCGCCGACATGACCGGGCCGTCGCGAGAGCACCAGCAGGTCATCCCGGTCGGTCTCGGCGACCAGCGTCTCCGCGACGATCCCGCGAACGATGCGCAGCGAACACTCGCACCGCAGTGCGGTCGCGGTGGTGGACACGTGCCGCGAGAGCATGGCGGACTGGGCCCGCAGACCGGCCTCCATGGCACTGCTGTCCAGCGTTTCGGACTGACCGGTCACCCAGCTGACATGACGCGATGGCAGGCCCTCACCCATGCATATGGCCATCAGGCGGGCGTCTTCGACGAACAGGCCTTCCGCCTGCGCATGCAGCCGGGTGGCCAGCCGCAGTGCTTCCGGCAAAGACGAACGCGCGGCCGTGGACAGGTCAAGGGCCACCAGCATGCGCCGTATGGAGAACGAGGAGGTCATCCCGCGTTCTCCTTCCTGTCATGATTGCCCTTGTCATCGGACCCGGCGGCCTTTGCGGCCTTGGCAAAGGCGACAAGACGTTCCTCCACCAACCGGTGCATGGTTCCCTCGGCGAAGGTGCCGTCGTCACCGCGTGGCCCCGCCGGTTTTCCGGTCAGCAGTGCCAGTGCCTCGTCCACGTTGCCTATGGCATGGACATGGAACCGGCCTTCCCGGGCAGCTGCAACCACGTCCTCGCGCAACATCAGGTGCCTGACGTTCGAGCGCGGGATGATCACGCCCTGGGTTCCGGTCAGCCCGGCCTCCTGGCAGATGTCGAAGAAGCCCTCGATCTTCTCGTTCGCACCGCCGATGGCCTGCGAGACGCCGTGCTGGTTCACCGACCCGGTCATGGCGAGGTCCTGCCGGGTGGGCACGCCGCTGATGGCGGAAAGCAGCGCGCAGAGTTCCGCCATGGAGGCGCTGTCGCCATCGACGCCGCCGTAGGACTGTTCGAAGACCAGGCTGGACGACAGGCCGAGGGGCAGATCGGGCAGATAGAGCTGTGCAATGAAGCCCTGCAGGATCATGACGCCCTTGGTATGCAGTGCGCCCCCCAGCTTCGCCTCACGCTCGATATCCATGACGCCGCCACGTCCCATCCGCACACGGGCGGTGATCCGGCTCGGCTGGCCGAAGGCAAGGCTTCCTGCCTGCAGCACGGACAGGCCGTTGACCTGGCCCACGGCCGTGCCCTCGACCTCGACGAGGGTGACCTTCTGCGCGATGCGCTCGTAGATCAGGTCCCGGATGCGGCTGCCCCGGCGGATGCGCGCGTCCTGGGCGGCGGTCACATGCCCAGCCGATACGGTTGTTGCACCCGCTGCTGCCGCGAGGTGGTTCGCTTCCCGCGCCAGGTCGATCATGTCGCCGACCTGTGTCGAGAACCGTTCCGTATCCCCTGCCTTGCGAATGGCGAAATCCAGGATCCCCGCCATTGCGCTGCAATCGATGGGCAGCAGCCCGTCGTTGCGCGACGCCGTGGAGATGATCTCGGCCAGCTGCAGCGCCGTGTCCTTGCGGCGCGGCACCTCGTCCTCGATATCCGCCGCGATCTTGAAGAGGTCGGGAAACTCCGGGTCATGCGCCGACAGCAGGTAATAGAGCTGTCGGTCGCCGATCAGCACGATCTTGGTGTCCAGCGGTATCGGCTCCGGGTCCAGCGTGACGGTGGATATCATGCCCAGCGCCTGGGCGATGGATTCGATCCGTATCTCGCGCGATCGAAGGGACCGCTTCAACTGCTCCCAGGCAAAGGGCTGGGTCAGGATCTGGCGGGCGTCGAGGATCAGGTAGCCGCCGTTGGCGCGATGCAGGGCACCGCCCAGGATCAGGTTGAAATCGGTCGCGAGGGCGCCGTACTGGGCAATATGCTCGATCCGGCCGAACACGTTCCCGTGGGAGGGGAAATCGTCGGTGACGACCGGGGCGCCGGACGACTCGCTGTTGTCGACGATCAGGTTGGCGCGATACCGCCTCTGGATGGCCCTTGCCGCGGCTTCGATGCCAACGGCTTCGGCATCGGCGGGCATGTTCTGTGACGGCGCGGGCCGCAGGAACTGGCCCGCGTTCTCGATGATGTCCGCCTCCACCGCGTTGATATGGGCCGCCACGTCCGGCAGGTCCGCGTAGGTCTTCTCCAGTTCGTCCGTCAGGTGGCCGACGGCGAACCGGGTCACTTCCCGATCCAGTTCCCGGACCTTCTCGCGATGTTCCTTCTCCAGGCCGGGTATCTGCACGACGATGTTCTTCAGTTGCCCCTGCAGGCGTTCGATCTCGGACTGGATGCGTTCCCGTTCCGCCTGGTCGAGTGCATGAAAGGCCTCGGGGGTGAGCACCTCGCCATTCTTCGCCGGTGCGAAGGTGAAACCCATCGGCGTCCGGATCAGCGCCACGCCGGATTTCTCGGCTTCGGCGTGGATGCCGGCGAACATTTCCTGCTGGCGCTGCTGAACGGCCTCGTCGACGGCGCGGCGGCGGGCCTGGTAGTCGTCGCTCTCGAAGGCACCGGGAATGGCCGCGCTCACCTCGGCAACCAGCTTGTCCATGTCCGCCTTCAGCCGGATACCCCGCCCCGGCGGCAGCATGATGGCCCTTGGCTTGTGCGGATTCTGGAAGTTGTGGACATAGCACCAGTCCGACGGCGTCGGCCGTTCCGCCGCCATCGATTTCAGGATGCTGGAGACAATCCGGTGACGCCCGTGGCCGGGGCCGCCCATGACGAAGACGTTGTAGCCCGGCGACTGGATGCCGACCCCGAAGCTCACCGCCTCGATCGCCCGTTCCTGGGTGATGTTCTGCGCGACGTCGGAAAGCTCTTCCGTGGTCGCGAACCCGAGACTGTCCGGGTCGGTCGCGTGGCGGAGCTGATCCGGGGAAACGACAAGGTCATCTGTCAGCATGTTGCACCTCGGTCTGGCTGAAAGGGGCTGTGGCTGACCATCCTATCAAGTCGGGATCATCGGGCCACGGACCCATTCCGACACGCCTGTCAGAACTGCAACGCATGATAGGAAACCGGTGTGCGGCAATGTTGATCCAGATCAACAGGTTGCGGAATGCCGTCATTCCCGCCCCGGTTCCCGCCCCCGCTGCCGTTCGTTTCCCGGGCACCTGGACAGGTTGAGCCACCCGTTCAGACCGTCCGGCGAGACCGCGTCCGTCTCGCTGCTTCGCCTCGGGGACGAAGCAGCGTCCGGTGCCTGGTGGAAGTTTGCTTCCTTCATGGTCGCGACCAGGCGCGCCATCCCGGGAGATGAAACAGCCAGGTGCCGACAGACCAGCGTGCCCATGTAACGACCGACCAGGTGGGCCTAGACGGATGCGGGCGCGCGGGGACCGGTTTATCGGGTCGTGATCCCCGCGCGCCGGGTCAGTAGAGCAGCTCCGGCAGCAACAGGGTGATCTGCGGGAACCCGATCAGCAGCGCCAGGGTTATCAGGTCGGCGACCACGAACCAGAGGATCCCCTTGAAGATCACCTCGGTCTTGATGGCGTCACCCACGATACCCTTGATGACGAAGACATTCAGGCCGACCGGTGGCGTGATCAACCCGATTTCCAGGTACTTCACGATCAGGATGCCGAACCAGATCATGTTGATGTTCAGCGATTCCACCACGGGCAGGAAGATCGGCAGGGTCAACAGCATGATGCCCAGGGGATCGAGAAACATGCCCAGCACCAGGTAGACCACGGATATGCCCAGGATCAGCGCGATCGCGCTGATGCCTTCGTCCAGCACCAGTTCGGCCAGGAAGTCCGACACCCCGGCGAAAGCGAGGAAACGGGTGAGCAGGTTGGCGCCGATGGCGATGATGAAGATGGCCGCCGTGCTCTCCATTGCCTCGGCGGTGGCATTGCGCAGGCGCGGCCAGTTCAGGTCGCCCTTCACGAAGGCGATGATGATGGACAGGGCGGCGCCGACCGCGCCGGCCTCCGTCGGCGTGAAGATGCCGCCGAAAAGGCCGCCGAACACGCCGATGACCAGCAGGATGACCGGCCAGGTCTCGTAGATGGCGGTGAAACGCTGCCGCCAGGAGACCTCTTCATGCACCGACGGGGCGAGGGTGGGGGTGATCTTGACCCGCACGTAGATCATCAGCACGAACATCAGGGCGGTGAGCAGTCCGGGCAGGAAACCGCCCATGAACAGCTTGCCGATCGGTACTTCGGCGAAGATGCCGAAGATCAGCAGCAGGATGCTGGGCGGAATCAGCGAACCGATGGTTCCGGCAGCGGCGACGGAGCCTGCGGCCAGTCCCTTGTCGTAATTGGCCTTCATCATCTCGGGCACGGCGATGCGGCCCATGGCGGCAGCGCAGGCAACCGACGACCCGGTGACGGCGGAGAAACCGGCGGCGCCACCAACCGACGCGATGGCGAGGCCGCCGGGCAAGGCCGACAGCCACAGCCGGGCGAGCCTGAAGAGGCCCTCCGTCAGGTTGGCGTGATAGCAGACGTATCCCATCAGCAGGAACATGGGGACCGAACTCAGGGTCCAGTGCGCCACCAGTTCGTAAGGCACAGCGGTGATGATGCCGAGCATCGGCTTCAGGCCGAGCAGGGTGTAGATGCCGACCAGCGAGACACTGCCGAGGGCAATGCCCACCGGCACGCGCAGCAGCAGCAGCAGGATCAGGATCGCGATACCGGCTCCGCCGATCTGAAGGTCGGTCATCGGTTGTCTTCCAGTTCAATGGTGGTGTTGCCTTCGCTGACAAGGCGCTCGGTGCCGCGCAGCAGCATGATGGCCTTCCAGAGCAGCACGATCACGAGCAGCCCGCAGCCGAGGGGAACGAAGAAACGGGTCTGCCAGACCTGCAGCGGCACGGTCCCGTAGAGGTACTCGCCGATCTCGTACTTGTTGATGGCGTCATGCCAGGTCCGCGCCGTCAGAAGGCTGAAGTAGACCACGCCCATCAGCGAAACGATCGCGATGAGGGTGCGCCGGATCCGGGGCTTGAGGTATTGCGAGATGATCTCGACGGAGATGTGGCCGTTGCGCAGCTCCACCGCGGCCAGCGGGAAGAAGACGACCCCGACCATGTAGTAGTTCGACGTCATCTCGATGGTGACCGGCAGTGGCATGTCGAGCAGCCATTTCCCGGCAACATCCAGCGTCACATGCAGCAGCATGGCGAACATGCTGAACATGCCGATCAGCCCGAAGATCCGGGCCAGCAACCTTACCAGCTTCTCGATCATGTTCTTGACCCTCCCCTGCCGGCGGATGACCGGGCAGGCAGCGCAAGCCGCCGCCGCCCGGTCTGCCGGTTTGATGGCCGTCGGAGACGACCGATCCGACTACATGCCGTACGTGGACACGTCGATCTTCGCGATGACGTCCGACTTGAAACGCGCCTTCATCGCTTCGACGTCGCCGCCGACTTCCGCGTGAATCCGGGTCCACTTGTCGACCAGTTCGCTCATCTTCTCGATCAGCGGTTCCGGGTTGGCGATGCCACGGGTTTCCTTGCCCTTGGCGACCAGGCCGGCCTTTTCACGGGCGACATACTCGGTACGGATGGCCTTGAAGGCTTCGGAGATATTCTGCACCCGGATACCCTGGGCCTCGCTTTCCTTCAGCGCTTCCATGTCGGTGCGGATGTAACCGTCGGCGATGCCGAAGTTGGCGTCGGAGGCGGCTTCCAGAACCACGCGACGCTGGGCGTCGGTCAGGTCAGCCCAGCTTGCCGGGTTGAAGGCGAAGGTATTGATCGCCCGATAGGCCCCGACATCGACCAGCAGCACATCCTTGGTCATGTCCCACAGGCCATAGGTCTTCAGTGACGCGGCAACGTGAAAGGCCGCATCGACCACGCCGCGGCTCATGGCTTCGTACTGTTCGGACGACGGCACGTTGACCGGTGTCGCGCCGATGGCGGTGACGAAGTTGTCCCAGGCCGCACCCGCGGAGCGGATCTTCAGCCCCTTGGCGTCCTCGGGGGTGTCGATCATCTTGGTGGACATGATGACCATCGGCGGCACCGCGTAGGTGCCGGTGTAGACATTGCCGCGGGCCTTGTACTCGGCCAGGCAGGGCGCGCATTGCGTCATGATCAGTTCGGTGGTTGCCGCCGAGACGATGACGGCGTCGGTGCCGATGGCGGCCATGTCGTTGATGAAGGCCGTATGGGCGAATTCCGCCGGGTGATAGCCGACAATGACGTAGCCCAGGTCCACGACACCGTCGCGGATGCCATCGGACGCGGCCTTCGGACCCAGCAGCGAACCGCCGAGGAACAGCTTGACGGTCAGTTCGCCATTGGTCTGTTCCTTGACCTGTTTCGCGAACGGTTCCCAGCCGTCGGCTACGGTGTTGTTCTTCGGCGGCAGATGGACACTCGCCTTGAGTTCCTTCGCGGCCAGCCCACCGGCGGACCCGGCCAGCAGGCCGGCACCCAGCGCGATCGCTGCAAGTTGCTTCATGTAGTTCATCGGTTTCCTCCCAGTCTTCAAAATGCCCCGGAACCTCCCGTTCCGGGGCGTGGTCACCCAGTTCGGGTCATCGGATCGGCCCGATTGTCCGTTTCCCGGTGTCGCGGACCCGTGGTCGCGGAACGTCGCGTGGTGTGCGTGTGCGGATCAGGATGTTGCTCCGATCTTCTCCCGGCGGATCTTCACGCCGGCCGTCTCGCGGTCCCAGGTATCTGCCGTGACGCCTTCCGCGCGCAGGATGTGCTTCTGCACCTTCTGGGTCGGCGTCTTCGGCAGGTCGTCCATCATCCGGATGAAGCGCGGGATCATGAAATGCGCCATGCGCGGCTGCAGGAAGGCCAGCAGTTCGGCCGGGTCGATCGTCCGACCGGGCAGCGGGGCCACCACCACCAGCAGCTCGTCTTCGCTGACTTCGCCCGGCCCGCCAA
>CAJYBQ010000059.1 GCA_913064755.1 uncultured Alphaproteobacteria bacterium | reverse complement strand
CACCACGCTGATGGTCTTCATCATGGGGGCTGTCGCATCCGTGTTCTTCCTGCTTGTGGACATCATCATCCAGACCGGCGTCGGTTTCGTTCTGGACCTGGGGAGCTGACCTGACATGCCCATGCGCTGGTACATCGTGCACGCCTATTCGGGGTTCGAGAAGAAAGTCGCCGAGGCGATTCGCGAACAGATCGAACAAAAGGACATGAGTGACCTGATCGAGCAGGTGCTGGTCCCGACCGAGGAAGTGGTCGAGATGCGGCGCGGCCAGAAGGTCAATTCCGAACGGAAGTTCTTCCCCGGCTATGTCCTGGTGAAGATGGACATGACCAACGACAGCTATCACCTGGTCAAGAACGTGGGCAAGGTGACCGGGTTCCTGGGCACGGCGAACAAGCCGCAGCCGATCCCGGACCGCGAGGCGGAGCGTATCCTGCAGCAGATGCAGGACGGTATCGAACGGCCGAAACCGTCGATCACTTTCGAGATCGGAGAGCAGGTCCGGGTGTCCGATGGCCCGTTCGCATCCTTCAACGGCATCGTCGAGGACGTGGACGAGGAACGGACCCGACTGAAGGTTTCGGTGTCGATCTTCGGGCGCGCGACCCCTGTCGAACTGGAATACACCCAGGTCGAAAAACTCTGATCTTCCGACACCTACAGATTTTGCACTTGCGGTCAGGCCAACGGATCGTTACAAGCCGTTCGCTCATTCCGACCTACCGGAGGTGAAATCCGCAATGTCAACTGCGAAAGCGGTTCGTGATCCACGAACCACCGTCGCAGGGCTGGCTTGCGGTCGTTTGTGTGGGAGGCGCGCCACGCCGTACCACGCACCCGTTCTTCAAGTTGAGAAGGGACTGAAATGGCCAAGAAAATTGCTGGCTACATCAAGCTGCAGGTGCCCGCTGGTGCCGCAAATCCGTCACCGCCGATCGGCCCCGCGCTGGGTCAGCGTGGCCTGAATATCATGGAATTCTGCAAGGCGTTCAATGCCGCCACGCAGCAGCTGGAAAAGAACATGCCGGTGCCGGTGGTGATCACCGCCTTCTCCGACCGGTCGTTCACCTTCGTCATGAAGACGTCGCCGGCATCCTATTTCCTGAAGAAGGCTGCAAAGCTGACCAGCGGCTCCAAGACCCCGGGCAAGGCGGTCGCGGGCACCGTGACGTCTGCCCAGGTCAGGGAAATCGCCGAGGCGAAGATGGAAGACCTGAACGCGAACGACATTGACCAGGCGATGAAGATCATTGCCGGGTCCGCGCGTTCGATGGGCATCGCGGTGGAGGGCTGAGGATATGGCAAGCAAGGGCAAGCGTTACCGCTCCGCAATGGAAGCTGTTGATCGCCACGCCGAGATCGACCTCGTCGAGGCGATCAAGGTGGTGAAGGCCAACGCCACGGCGAAGTTCGACGAGACGGTGGAACTGACCGTCGGCCTCGGCGTCGATCCGCGCCACGCCGACCAGATGGTCCGCGGCGTCGTCCAGCTGCCGAACGGCACGGGCAAGACCGTCCGTGTCGCCGTGTTCGCCCGTGGTGACAAGGCTGACGAGGCAACGAACGCCGGTGCCGACGTGGTTGGCGCCGAGGATCTGATGGAACGGGTCCAGGCCGGCGACATGCCGTTCGACCGTGTCATCGCCACGCCGGACATGATGCCGATCGTCGGTCGCCTGGGCAAGATCCTGGGTCCGCGCGGCATGATGCCGAACCCGAAGCTGGGCACGGTGACGCCGAACGTGGCCGACGCCGTGACCGCCGCCAAGGGTGGCCAGGTCGCATTCCGTGTCGAGAAGGCCGGTATCGTGCATGCGGGCATCGGCAAGGCCAGCTTTGGCGAAGACCAGCTGGTCGAGAACGCCCGTGCACTGATGGACGCCCTGTTGCGGGCAAAGCCGTCGGGCGCGAAGGGCCAGTACCTGAAGCGCATCGCCGTGACCTCTACGATGGGTCCGGGCGTGAAGGTCGACGTGACGACGGCGAGCAGCAGCGCCGCCGCCTGATCGCGTGCCGGACTTGTCGGCTGTTGTTTCCGCCGGCCACGAGAGTCATCGGCGGACTTGTCCGCCGGTGGCACCCGACCGGGACTTCCCATTCCGGGGACAACGGTCGGACCTGTCCGAGACTGCGGGTGTCATGGGGCCTTCGGGCATCATGACCTAAGTGCCAGATGGTCCTTTCTGAAAGGGCGGGCAGCCGGCAATAGACGGGGGAAGGTGCATCGGGATCCTGGCCTTGCGGTCACCTGGTTCGCCACCCTGGACAGGCTTGAGAGCGGAGCAGAACCGGCGCGCCGGGACTGTTCCAGGGTAGAGGCCGGGCCTGGGCAGTTGCTGTCCGCGCCGGGTCTCAGATAAGGAGCGAAACCGTGAACCGAGAACAGAAATCGGAGCTGGTTGAGTCACTGCACGGGGTGTTTGCGAACACCAGCCTCGTCGTCGTGACTCATTACACGGGGCTCACGGTGGCGGAGATGACAGATCTCCGTACCAAGGTCCGTGCTGAAGGCGCCAGCTTCAAGGTTACAAAGAACCGGCTCACCAGGCTCGCTCTTGACGGCACCGAATACGGTGGACTGGCCGACAGCTTCAAGGGTCCGACCGCGATCGCCTATTCAGACGATCCGGTTGCAGCCGCGAAGGCGACGGTCGAGTACGCAAAGAAGAACGAGAAGCTCGTTATTCTCTGTGGTGCTCTGGGTGAGCAGTTGCTGGACGCAGACGGGGTCAAGGCCCTGGCCAGCCTGCCTTCACTGGACGAACTGCGCGGCAAGCTGCTCGGCTTGATCTCCGCCCCGGCAACTCAGCTGGTGCGCACGATCAAGGAACCGCCGAGCCAGCTCGCACGGGTCCTCCAGGCCTATGCCACCAAGGAAGATGCCTGATCGAGCGGTCATGTGACCGATTTACCGACCAACGATCCTGAAGACTTAAGGAAACTGAAAAATGGCCGATCTTGAAAAGATTGCAGAAGACCTCTCCAGCCTGACCGTTCTGGAAGCGGCAGAGCTGACCAAGTTGCTGGAAGAAAAGTGGGGCGTCTCCGCCGCCGCTGCCGCCGTGGCAATGCCGGGTGCGGCTGCTGCCGGTGCCGAGGCCGTCGAAGAGAAGACCGAATTCGACGTCGTCCTGGCCGAAATTGGTGACAAGAAGATCAATGTCATCAAGGAAGTTCGCGCGATCACCGGTCTTGGCCTGAAGGAAGCCAAGGACATGGTCGAGAGCGCGCCGAAGGCCTTCAAGGAAGGCGTCGACAAGGACGAGGCCGAGAAGATCAAGAAGCAGCTCGAGGACGTGGGAGCGAAAGTCGAGCTGAAGTGATTCCGATGGTGCTGACGGGGTCGGGCATGTTCCCGGCCCCGCCGGCGCCAGATCGGAAGGCCGTCACCCGCTTGCGGTGACGGATGACCGGCCGGGGCGCGATGCTTCGGGCGGTCAAAGGCGTTTCGGGGACGTGCAGTCGCCCCGGTTCTGACACAATGATGTCGGAATGAAGGCTGCCGGACAATGTGGGCCCGTCCGGACCGGGCCCCGATCGGACGAGGATTTGGGATGCCGCTGTCATTCACTGCGCGCAAGCGCGTTCGCCAGAGTTTCGGTCGCATTGCAGAAGTCATTGCGATGCCCAATCTCATCGAAGTTCAGCGGGCGTCCTACGAGAAGTTCCTGATGGCGGATATCGCTGCGGAACTCCGTGGCGATAACGGGCTGGAAGGCGTTTTCCGCTCGGTTTTCCCGATCTCGGATTTTTCCGAGACCGCGAGCCTGGAATTCGTGGCCTATGAATTCGAAGAGCCGAAATACGACGTTGACGAATGTGTCCAGCGCGGGCTGACCTATGCCGCGCCGCTGAAGGTCACGCTGCGTCTGATCGTGTTCGAGGTCGACGAGGACACCGGCGCGAAGTCCGTCCTCGATATCAAGGAGCAGGACGTCTACATGGGCGACATGCCCTTCATGACGGACAAGGGCACCTTCATCGTCAATGGCACCGAGCGCGTGATCGTCAGCCAGATGCACCGCAGCCCGGGCGTCTTCTTCGATCATGACCGGGGCAAGACCCATTCGTCCGGCAAGCTGCTGCATGCCGCGCGCATCATTCCCTATCGCGGCAGCTGGCTCGACCTGGAATTCGATGCCAAGGACATCGTGCATGTCCGCATCGACCGCCGTCGCAAGCTGCCCGCCACGACCCTGCTCTATGCCCTCGGCTACACTGCCGAGGAGATCCTGAGCAGCTTCTATGACACCGTGATGTACCGCCACGACAAGAACGGCTGGCGTGCGCCGTTCAACCCGGATCGCTATCGCCGTCTGCGGCTGATGGCCGATATCGTCAATGCCCATACGGGTGAGGTCGTGGCCAAGGCCGGCGACAAGCTGGCACCGCGCGCCGGCCGCAAGCTCGTCGAAGACGGCATGACCGAGATGCTGATCTCTCCGGAAGAGGTCGCCGGTCGTTTCGTCGCCGAGGACATCATCAACGAGAAGACCGGTGAAGTGCTGGTCGAGGCCGGTGACGCCCTCGACGAGGCGGCGCTCGAAGCCCTCGCCGATGCAGGCATCACCGAGGTCCCGACCCTCGACATCGACAACGTGACCGTCGGGTCGCACATCCGTGACACGCTGATGGTCGACAAGAACATCAACCGCGATACCGCGCTGGTCGATGTCTATCGCGTGATGCGTCCGGGCGAGCCGCCGACCGAGGAAACAGCCGAGACCCTGTTCAAGGGCCTGTTCTTCGATTCGGAACGCTATGACCTCTCCGCCGTCGGCCGTGTGAAGCTGAACAGCCGACTGGACCTGGAATGCGAGGATACGGTGCGCGTGCTGCGCCGCGAGGACATCCTGGCCGTGGTGCAGTACCTGGTCGGCCTGAAGGACGGCAAGGGCGAGATCGATGACATCGATCATCTCGGCAACCGTCGTGTCCGCTCCGTTGGCGAGTTGATGGAGAACCAGTACCGCATCGGTCTGCTGCGCATGGAACGCGCGATCCGGGAGCGGATGAGCTCCGTCGAGATCGACACGGTGATGCCGCAGGACCTGATCAATGCCAAGCCTGCCGCTGCCGCGGTGCGCGAGTTCTTCGGTTCCTCCCAGCTCAGCCAGTTCATGGACCAGACGAACCCGCTGTCGGAAGTCACCCACAAGCGTCGCCTGTCGGCGCTTGGCCCGGGTGGCCTGACGCGTGAACGTGCCGGCTTCGAAGTGCGCGACGTGCATCCGACCCACTACGGTCGTATCTGCCCGATCGAAACGCCCGAGGGCCCGAACATCGGCCTGATCAACTCGCTGGCCAGCTTTGCCCGCATCAACCAGTACGGCTTCATCGAGAGCCCGTACCGGAAGGTGGTCGACGGCATCGTGACGGACGAGGCGATCTATCTCTCCGCGATGGAAGAGGGGCGTTACACGATCGCCCAGGCCAACGCGATCTTCGACCAGGCCACGGGCGTCTTCCAGGAGGACCTCGTCGCGACACGTCATGCCGGTGAGTTCCTGCTGGCGCGTCCGCAGGACATCGATTTCATCGACGTGTCGCCGAAGCAGCTGGTTTCGGTTGCCGCGGCGCTGATCCCGTTCCTGGAGAACGATGACGCCAACCGCGCCCTCATGGGGTCCAACATGCAGCGGCAGGCCGTGCCGCTGCTGCAGCCGGAAGCGCCCTACGTCGGCACCGGCATGGAATCCGTGGTGGCCCGCGATTCCGGCGTGGCCGTTGTCGCCCGTCGCGAGGGCATCGTGGAGCAGATCGATGCGGAACGCATCGTGGTCCGCGCCACCGAGGTCAGCGACCTGTCCCGTTCCGGCGTGGATATCTACAAGCTGCTGAAGTTCCAGCGCTCGAACCAGTCCACCTGCATCACCCAGCGTCCGCTGGTGAAGGTGGGTGACAAGGTTCAGTCCGGCGACATCATGGCGGACGGACCGTCGACGGAACTCGGGGAACTGGCTCTCGGCCGTAACGTGCTCGTCGCGTTCATGCCGTGGATGGGCTACAACTTCGAGGACTCCATCCTGATCTCCGAACGCATCGTCAAGGACGATGTCTTCACCTCGATCCATATCGAGGAATTCGAGATCATGGCCCGCGACACGAAGCTGGGTCCGGAGGAAATCACGCGCGACATTCCGAACGTCGCCGAGGAATCCCTGAAGAACCTGGATGAGGCCGGCATCGTCTACATCGGTGCCGAGGTCGAGGCGACGGACATCCTGGTCGGCAAGATCACGCCGAAGGGCGAAAGCCCGATGACGCCGGAAGAGAAGCTGCTCCGCGCGATCTTCGGTGAAAAGGCCGCCGACGTGCGCGACACGTCGCTGAAGATGCCTCCGGGCACCTCCGGCACGGTCGTGGAAGTCCGCGTCTTCAACCGTCACGGTGTCGACAAGGACGAACGCGCCCTGCAGATCGAACGGGACGAGATCGAGCGTCTGCGCAAGGACATGGCCGATGAACGCGCCATCTACGAACGCAGCATCTTCTCCACCCTGCGGAACCTGCTGGTCGGCAAGACGGCCGACAGCGGCCCGCGCGGGTTCGATATCGGCAGCGCGATCACCGAGGAAGCCCTGGACGAACTGAGCCACGGTCAGTGGTGGCAGATCGTTCTGACCGACGACAAGGCCATGGCCGACATCGAGGCGCTGCGGCGTCAGTTCGACGAGGCAACCGGCGCCCTGCAGGCCCGCTTCGATTCGAAGGTCGAGAAGCTGCAGCGCGGTGACGAGCTGCCGCCGGGCGTCATGAAGATGGTCAAGGTCTTCGTTGCCATCAAGCGCAAGCTGCAGCCGGGCGACAAGATGGCCGGCCGTCATGGCAACAAGGGCGTCATCAGCCGGATCATGCCCGAAGAGGACATGCCGTTCCTGGATGACGGTACCCCGGTCGACGTGGTGCTGAACCCGCTGGGCGTGCCGTCGCGCATGAACGTCGGGCAGATCCTGGAAACCCATCTGGGCTGGGCCGCGCGCGGTATCGGCCTGAAGATCGGTGATGCACTGGAGAAGGTGCAGGGCAGCGGCAAGAGCACCAAGCCGCTCAAGGCCGAGATGTCCAAGGTCTACAACGAAAGCGAGATGGCCGAGATCGAAGCGCTTTCCGACCCGGAACTCTTCGAACTGGCTGGCAACCTGTCCCGCGGCGTGCCGATGGCAACGCCGGTGTTCGACGGTGCGACGGAACCGGAGATCGTGACGATGCTGGAGAGCGCGGGGCTGGACCGTACCGGTCAGGTCACGCTGTTCGATGGCCGGTCAGGCGAACAGTTCGATCGGCCTGTCACGGTTGGCTATATCTATATGCTGAAACTGCACCATCTTGTTGACGACAAGATCCATGCGCGGTCCATCGGTCCGTACAGCCTGGTGACCCAGCAGCCGCTGGGTGGCAAGGCGCAGTTCGGTGGCCAGCGCTTCGGCGAGATGGAGGTCTGGGCCCTGGAGGCCTATGGTGCCGCCTACACGCTGCAGGAGATGCTGACGGTGAAATCGGATGACGTTGCCGGCCGTAACAAGGTCTACGAAGCGATTGTTCGTGGTGATGACACGTTCGAGGCGGGCATTCCGGAGAGCTTCAATGTTCTCATCAAGGAAATGCGCTCCCTCGGACTGAATGTCGAACTCAGGAATTCCGAGAGCTGATGGACCGTCGACGGTCACAGCATCAGCCCTGAAATCGGAGGACAAATACATGCAAGACGCCCTGCAGCTTTTCGGCCAACAGCAGACAGCCCAGAGTTTCGACCACATTCGCATCTCGCTCTCCAGCCCGGACCAGATCCGGTCCTGGTCGTTCGGTGAAGTGAAGAAGCCCGAGACAATCAACTACCGGACCTTCAAGCCGGAACGGGACGGCCTGTTCTGCGCCCGTATCTTTGGCCCGATCAAGGATTACGAGTGCCTCTGCGGCAAGTACAAGCGCATGAAGTATCGCGGCGTGATCTGCGAGAAGTGCGGCGTCGAGGTCACGACGCAGAAGGTGCGTCGCGAGCGCATGGGCCATATCGAACTGGCCGCGCCGGTTGCGCATATCTGGTTCCTGAAGTCCCTGCCGAGCCGTATCGGCCTGATCCTCGACATGGCGTTGAAGGATCTGGAGCGCGTGCTGTATTTCGAGCAGTACATCGTTATCGAGCCGGGCCTGACGCCGCTGAAGCGGTTCCAGTTGCTGACCGAGGACGACTACTACGATTTCCAGGATGAATATGGCGAGGACGCCTTCACCGCCGGTATCGGTGCGGAAGCGGTTCGCGACATCCTGGAAGGCCTCGACCTCGAGGAGATCAAGGCCGAGCTGAAGCAGGAACTGGCCGAGACTAAGTCCGAGTTGAAGCCGAAGAAGATCGTGAAGCGGATGAAGCTGATCGACGCCTTCCTGGAATCGACCAACCGTCCCGAGTGGATGATCCTGGAAGTCATCCCGGTGCTGCCGCCGGAACTGCGTCCGCTGGTGCCGCTGGACGGGGGCCGCTTTGCCACCTCCGACCTGAATGACCTCTATCGCCGCGTGATCAACCGCAACAACCGTCTCAAGCGGCTGATCGAACTGCGCGCGCCGGACATCATCGTCCGCAACGAGAAGCGGATGCTGCAGGAAGCCGTCGATGCGCTGTTCGACAATGGTCGCCGCGGTCGCATCATCACGGGTGCCAACAAGCGCCCGCTGAAGTCGCTCGCCGACATGCTGAAGGGCAAGCAGGGCCGGTTCCGCCAGAACCTGCTCGGCAAGCGCGTCGATTACTCCGGTCGTTCGGTCATCGTGGTCGGGCCGGAGTTGAAACTGCATCAGTGCGGTCTTCCAAAGAAGATGGCGCTGGAGCTGTTCAAGCCATTCATCTACGCGAAGCTGGAACTCCAGGGGCTTGCCCCGACGGTCAAGTCCGCCAAGAAGCTGGTGGAAAAGGAACGGCCCGAAGTCTGGGACGTGCTGGAAGAGGTGATCCGGGAACACCCGGTGATGTTGAACCGCGCACCGACCCTGCATCGTCTCGGCATCCAGGCATTCGAACCGGTCCTGATCGAAGGCAAGGCCATCCAGCTGCATCCGCTCGTCTGCACGGCGTTCAACGCCGACTTCGACGGTGACCAGATGGCGGTCCATGTACCGCTGGCGCTGGAAGCACAGCTTGAAGCCCGCGTGCTGATGATGTCGACCAACAACATTCTTTCGCCCGCCAACGGCAAGCCGATCATCGTTCCGAGCCAGGACATCGTGCTGGGTATCTACTACCTTTCGATGGTGCGCGAGAACGTCAAGGGCGAGGGCCTTGTCTTCAGTGGCATGGACGAGCTCAGCTACGCGCTGGACCAGGGCCTGGTCGATCTGCACGCGAAGATCACCACGCGTCACTGGGGTTACGACGACGCCGGTGAACTGTCCATGATGCGCCTGGAAACCACGCCGGGCCGCATGCTGATCGCGGAACTGCTGCCGCTGAACCAGAACGTGCCGATCTCCCTGATCAACCGGCTTCTGACGAAGAAGGAAATCGGGAACCTGATCGACATCGTCTACCGCCACACGGGCCAGAAGGAGACGGTGCTGTTCTGTGACCGGATCATGGGTCTCGGGTTTGCACATGCCTGCCGCGCCGGTATCTCCATCGGCAAGGACGACATGATCATCCCGGAATCCAAGAAGCGGCTGGTCGACGAGACCAACACGCTGGTCAAGCAGTACGAGCAGCAGTATCTGGACGGCCTGATCACCTCCGGCGAGAAGTACAACAAGGTTGTCGATGCCTGGATGCAGTGCTCCGACAAGGTCGCCGAAGAGATGATGAGCGGGATGGAAAGCGCCGGTGCGGCCAATCACGGCCAGCCGAACTCCATCTACATGATGGCGCATTCCGGTGCCCGAGGCAGCCAGGCGCAGATGAAGCAGCTTGCCGGCATGCGTGGCCTGATGGCCAAGCCGTCTGGCGAGATCATCGAGACCCCGATCATTTCCAACTTCAAGGAAGGTCTGACGGTTTCGGAATACTTCATCTCCACCCATGGTGCCCGGAAGGGCCTGGCCGATACCGCGTTGAAGACGGCGAACTCGGGTTACCTGACCCGCCGCCTGGTCGACGTGGCGCAGGACGCGGTCATCCACCAGGAAGACTGTGGCACGACCAACGGGCTGGTGGTTCGCGACGTGGTCGACGGCAGTGATGTCATCGATCCGCTGGGCGAGCGTATCCTGGGCCGTACCGCGGCCGAGGACATCACCGACCCCGCGACCAACGACGTGCTGGTCAAGGCGGGCACGCTGATCGCGGAAGCCGAGGTCGACATCATCGTCAATGCGGCGGTCGAAGCGGTCATCGTCCGCTCGACCCTGACCTGCGAGAGCCGCCACGGCGTCTGCGGCAAGTGCTACGGCCGCGACTTGGCCCGTGGCACCAGGGTCAACATGGGCGAAGCGGTCGGTGTCATCGCGGCACAGTCGATCGGTGAGCCGGGTACCCAGCTGACCATGCGCACGTTCCATATCGGTGGTGCGGCACAGGCGGGTGAGAACTCGTCGATCGAGGCGGCACACGACGCCACGATGCATATCGAGAACCGTTCGGTCGTCGAGGATTCGGAAGGCCGCCTGGTCGTCATGAATCGGACCACGGAACTGGTGCTGCTTGACCAGAACAATCGCGAACGTGCCCGTCACCGGGTGCCCTACGGCTCCCGTCTTGCCAAGGATCACGGCCAGAAGGTGGTCAAGGGCGAGAAGATGGCCGAATGGGATCCGTTCACCGTTCCGATCATCCCGGAGCGCAGCGGTATCGTCACCTATCGTGACCTGATCGACGGTGTCAGCGTTCGCGACGTGGTTGACGAGAACACCGGCATTTCGTCGAAGGTCGTTGTCGACTGGAAGGGTCAGCCCGGATCGAACGACATTCGTCCGCGCATCACCCTGCGTGACGATGCGGGCGAGATCATCAGCCTCGATACCGGGCAGGAAGCGCGTTACTTCCTTTCCGTCTATTCCATCCTGTCGGTTCAGGACGGGCAGGCGGTGTTCGCCGGTGACGTGCTGGCGCGTATCCCGCGTGAAGGTTCCAAGACGCGGGACATGACGGGTGGTCTGCCGCGTGTCGCGGAACTCTTCGAGGCCCGTCGTCCCAAGGATCACGCGATCCTGGCGGAGATCGACGGCCGCATCAGCTACGGCAAGGATTACAAGGCGAAGCGTCGCCTGACGATCACGCCGGAAGAGGAAGGCAAGGATCCCGTCGATTACCTGATCCCGAAGGGCCGCCATATCGGCGTGCACGAAGGCGACCAGGTGCGTCGTGGTGACTACATCGTCGATGGCAATCCCGCACCGCATGACATCCTGAAGGTCCTGGGTGTCGCGGCGCTGGCCGAGTTCCTGGTCAACGAGATTCAGGAGGTCTACCGACTGCAGGGCGTGAAGATTAACGACAAGCACGTTGAAGTTATTGTTCGTCAAATGCTGCGCAAGGTCATTATTGCGTCTGCGGGTGAGTCCTCGTTTATTAAGGGCGAGCAGGTAGAATTTACGACCTTCCTCGAAGAATGTGACCGTGCGGAAGCGCAGGGCCACGTGCCACCGACTGCAGACCGTGAACTCTTGGGTATCACCAAGGCGTCACTGGCTACTGAAAGCTTTATCTCGGCGGCATCTTTCCAGGAGACAACACGTGTTCTGACAGAGGCTGCGGTCACAGGTAAACGTGACTACTTACGTGGCTTGAAAGAGAACGTTATCGTCGGTCGCTTGATTCCAGCAGGAACGGGTTTGCGCTATCACTAAGAGCGTCGTCGCAAGCGTGCCGAAGGCGGATTTCCGATCAGCATGGTCGACGTCGAGTTTACTGAGAGCTTTGCTGACGAATTGGAG
>CAJYBQ010000058.1 GCA_913064755.1 uncultured Alphaproteobacteria bacterium | reverse complement strand
TCTCCACGAATACGTGATCGGCGCTGCTCAACGCGCTTTCCGTGCTTCCCTGCTGGGTGCGCACGAAGATGCCGCGCAGCGTGACCCCGTCGGCGGTCGGCGAAGCGTCCTCGGCCCAGGTCACGGCCCTCTCGGCCCCTCTGCCCAGCGACATGTACTGTTCGATGATGCTGCCCGTCTGGCCCCGGTTCACCACCGTTCCCCGGTCCATCAGGATGGCGTTGGGGCAGAGTTGCCTGACCGCAGCTATGTTGTGGCTGAAGAACAGGACCGTGCGCTGCGAGGAACGGCTGAGATCCTGCATCTTGCCCAGGCACCGCTGCTGGAACTCTGCATCGCCGACCGCCAGCACCTCGTCCACGATCAGGATGTCGGTTTCCAGGTGCGCCGCGACCGCGAAGGCCAGGCGGACATGCATGCCCGACGAATACCGTTTCACCGGCGTGTCGATGTACTTGGCGCAGCCTGAGAATTCGACGATCTCGTCGAACCGGGCGCGGATCTCGTGCTTGCTCATGCCCAGGATCGCACCGTTGAGGAAGATGTTCTCGCGGCCGGTCAGGTCCGGATGAAACCCGGTCCCGACTTCCAGCAGGCTGGCGATCCGGCCATTGATGAAGATCCTTCCCTCCGTCGGCGCGGTGACACGCGACAGCAGCTTCAGCAATGTCGACTTGCCGGCGCCGTTGCGCCCGACGATGCCGACGATCTCGCCCTCGTTGACCTGGAAATTGATGTCGCGCAGCGCCCAGACGAAGTCTCCCGGCCCTTCCGACGTGCGGTCGTTGATCATGCCGACCTGCGCGAAGGGGTCCGGCCGGCCGCGCAGCCGCGCCCATGTCCGGTTCAGGTCGTGGGACAGTGATCCCGTGCCGACCTCGCCCAGCCGGTACATCTTCGACACGTCCTCGACGCGAAGTGCCGGTGTGCTCATCAGTCCGTATCGATGAAGTTTTTCTCGACCTGGTTGAAGATCACCGTTGCGGTGGGCAGCAGGGCCAGGATGACGCCGCCGCTGTAGGCAAGGTGCATCAGGTCGAAATCGCCGCGACCGATGAAGGCGTATCGGAAGGTCTCGACGATCGGCGTGATCGGGTTGGCCATGATGAAGGGGCGATAGGCGTCGGGCAGGGACGACACCGGATAGATCACCGGTGTCGCGTACATCAGCAGTTGCACGCCGAACTGCATCAGGAAACGCAGGTCGCGGTACTTGGTGGTCAGCGCGGAGATGATCATGCCCAGGCTGAGTCCCAGCACACCCATCATCAGCAGCAGGACCGGCAACAGCAGGACAGCCCAGTTGGGGCGCACGATCTCCGTCGTCGCGACGAAATAGGCCACGAAACAGAGCAGGATGGCAAACTGCACGCCGAACTTGAGCAGCCCCGACAGCACCACCGAGAGCGGCACGATCACCCGGGGGAAGTAGACCTTCCCGAAGATCGAGGCGTTGGTGATGAAGGTTTCCGAGGTCTTGGTGAACGCCTCGGCGAAGAACGTCCACATCGTGATCCCGGCCAGGTAGAACACCGCGTGCGGCACGCCGTCCGTGGAGATATTGGCGATATTGCCGAACACGATGGTGAAGACGATCATCATCAGGACCGGCTGGATCACGAACCAGATCGGACCCAGGATCGTCTGCTTGTACAGCGCCACGAAGTCCCGTCGCACCAGCAGCAGCAGCAGGTCGCGATACTGCCAGATCTCGCCCAGCGGCACGGAAAGCAGTCCGCGCTGCGGTTCGATCACCCGTGTCCAGCGCATGTCTTCCTGCGTCGCGGGCAGGGAATCGGCGCGGTCGTCTGTATCAGTCATGCGTTTCAATCATTCAGGGCAAGCTCCGCCTGGATCATGGCCTTGACCACGTCGGGCATGTGAAGGGTGGCGCGCCAGCCCAGGTCCCGCGCGGCGCGGCTTGCATCGCCCTGGCCGAAGTCGATGTCCGACGGGCGCTTGAAGGCCGCGTCGGTCTCCACATGGCGGGCGGCATCCAGGCCGAGTTCGGCAAAGGCCGCGTCGCAGAACGCCTGCAGCGTGTGGCTGGCCCCGGTGGCAATCACGTAGTCGGCCGGGGTGTCGGTCTGCAGCATGCGCCACATGGCATCGACGTATTCCGGCGCCCAGCCCCAGTCGCGGCTGACCGACAGGTTGCCCAGTTTCAGCACCCCGCCGCCGTCACGTGCGATCCTGACCGCGCCGCTGATGATCTTCCGGGTCACGAAACGGGCCGGCCTGAGCGGGGATTCATGGTTGAAGAGGATGCCGGTACAGGCGTGCAGACCGTAGGCTTCCCGGTAGTTCGCCACGGCCCAGTGCGCGGTGGCCTTGGCGGTCGCATAGGGGCTGCGGGGGTGAAAGGCGGTGTCCTCGTTCGCGGCCTTGCCCGCCGTATCGCCGAAGCATTCGCTCGATCCGGCGTTGTAGATGCGAATGGCGCGCCCGGAGAAGCGCACGGCCTCCAGCAGGTTGGTGGTGCCGACGGCAATGCTCTCCAGCGTCTCGACCGGTTGTTCGAACGACAGGCCGACGGAACTCTGGCCGGCCAGGTTGTAGATCTCGTCGGGTTCGAAGCGGGTCAGGGCCTGCAAGACGCTGCGGAAGTCGGTAAGCACCATCGACGTGACCTCGACACGGTCGGTGATGCCCATGCGGTGCAGGTTGCCGAAGGCATGCGTGGTGGCATCGCGGGACGTGCCGATCACGCGGTATCCCTTGTCCAGCAGCAACTGCGCCAGGTAGGTGCCATCCTGGCCGGATACGCCGCAGATCAGGGCGGTCCGTTTCGTCATCGCTTCACCATCCTGTCCACGATGCGGCCGACCCGGTCAACGAAGCGGTCGAACGAGAAATAGCCGAGGCCATCCGGCACGCCGCGTGGCGCGGCAAGTCCCCGGGCGATGGCATCCAGCAGGGCATGCGGATCGTCCGGGTCGACCATCTGCCCCAGCGCACCGTTCCGGACGGCGTCGCGGCTGCCGTCGGTCGAACTGGCAACCACGGGCACGCCGCTCGCCATGGCCTCCAGGAACACGAAACCGAAACCTTCGCCCCGGCTCGGCATGACGTAGAGGTCGGCGAGCCGGTAGAGGTCCGCCTTCTCCGACTCGTCGACGAAGCCCGTGAAGACGACGTGTTCCTCCAGGTCCAGTTCGGCAACCCGGGCATCCAGGCGGGCGCGGTCGTCACCATCCCCGGCGATGACATAGGCAATGCTCGGATCCTGCGCGATCAGGGTCGGCAGGACGTTGAGCACTTCGTCGAAGCCCTTGGCCCGTTGCTGCGACACGAGACGCCCGAAGGTGAGCAGCACCTTGCGCCCCTGCAGGCGGTAGCGTTGCGCCATGGCTTCGGATTTCTCGCCCGGCGCATAATCCTGCAGGTGGATGGCGTTGGGCAGCAGGGTGATGCGATCGGCCGGAACGTCGGACCAGCCGATGAAGCGGTCGCGGGTGAACTCGCTGATCGAGTAGTAATGGTCGAGGCGCTTGCCGGACCAGGCGGATATCCGGCGGCTCGACGGCCGCCAGGCCTCTATGCCGTAGAGCGCGCCTAGTACCGGGATGCCGAACATCCGGCCCAGCGCCCAGGCCAGCGGGGCAAGGTTCAGGTGGCCGCAATAGATCATGTCGCTGCGCGCGATCCGGCGCAGGTCCTTCATGACCGTGCCGAGGAAGCCGACGACTCCCCGGGCGGCTTCCATGCGATAGGTCAGCCCCTTCGGCAGGGTTTCCATGGCGTGCGAGATCACGCGCGGCGCGGCGATCACTTCGGTGACGGCCGGGTGGCGCAGGAACACCGACAGCATGTCCTTGTTGTAGACCGCGACACCACCGTGGCCACCGAAGGCATCCGTGATCAGGGCGTAGATGCGCATCAGTTCGCCGCGCCCTTCTGATGCCAGGCCCCGGCGGTGCGGATGATGTCGTCCAGTTCGGCAAAGCGGGGCTGCCAGCCCAGGATCTGCCGTGCCCGATCTGCGCTGCCGACCAGTCTAGCGGGGTCGCCGGGGCGGCGTGGGCCAAGCTCGACAGGTACCTTCAGGCCGGTGACGCGCTCCACGGCTGCAATCACTTCCGAGACCGAATAGCCCGTGCCATTGCCCAGGTTGAAGGCCCCGGACTGCAGGCCCTGTTCCAGGCCGTGGAGGGCGCGGACATGGGCATCGGCCAGGTCGGTGACGTGAATGTAGTCGCGAATGCAGCTGCCATCCGGCGTGTCGTAATCGGTTCCGAAGACCGTGATCGCCGACCGCCGTCCGGCTGCCGCGTCCAGGATCAGCGGAATCAGATGCGTCTCGGGGTCATGGCTCTCCCCCACTTCCCCGTCGGGGTCGGCGCCCGAAGCGTTGAAATAGCGCAACGCGACCCAGCGGAGGCCATGCGCGCGTTCGAAGTCCGCCATCATCTGCTCGACCATCAGCTTCGACTGGCCATAGGCATTGATGGGCCGCTGCGGCGCGTCCTCGAAGATCGGGATGCTGTCCGGCATGCCGTAGGTGGCGCAGGTGCTGGAAAACACCATTCGGGCGATCCCGTGGTCGCGGATGGTCTCCAGCAGGTTCAGGCTGCCGGCCACGTTGTTGCGATAGTACTTGCCGGGATCGGTCACCGATTCACCGACATAGGCATAGGCCGCGAAATGGATCAGGGCCGAAGGTGCATGCCTGGCGATGACCTCGTCCAGCCGCGCGCGATCCTGGATGTCGCCTTCCTCGAACGGTCCCCAGCGCACCGCGTCGCGATGCCCGTAGACCAGGTTGTCATAGACCACGGGGACATGCCCGGCGGCGGCCAGTGCCTTGCAGGTATGTGCGCCGATGTAACCGGCGCCACCCGTGACCAGAACCGTACTCACTTGTGTCGCGCCTCGCTCTGCTCATGGGCGGGGTCCATCTCCACCTGCAGGGTTTCGATCTCCGCCTTCAGGGCCTCGTATTCAGCCATCTTGCGTTTCAGGAACCGCCCCGTCAGGGCCGATTTCTCGGCAATGCCCTTCGGCGTCAGGATATAGGCGTAGCGACGCTTGTTGGCCGCGGCGGAGAAATTGCCGATCTTGATCAGCCCCTTCTCCATCAGCGCGTTGAGGCAGTAATGCGCGCCACCGACACTGATGCCGACGGCCTTGGCCAGGTCGCGCTGGCTCATTTCGGGGTTTTCCTGCAACAGGCGCAGCACTCTGAAGTGCACGTCTTCCTGGGTCTTCTTGCGGGAACCGGCCATCAGTGCTGAATTGGGCGTCCCGCGGCAGGGTGACGGGAATCACCATTGCTACCGCACCAGACCGCACTGCGGTGCGCTGGTGGTGCCGGGTATGATACCTGTGGCCACGAATGACCTAGGGTCTGCGAATCGAAGCTGACCATGCGGGTGTTCATAATTGAGCAAAAGGCATGTTGCAAGGGCCAACCACCCGGAATGCTGCACTGCGATAAAATTGCGCGATGCCGCAGTTTTATTGACCTTGGGACTACACATCCGGCACGACAGATGCCATGTTCAAACTTGAGCGAAACAATATCCCGAAAGCTGTTCCATGGCCGATGTAGAAGCAGGCGTGATCTGGTTCCTGGCGCAATTGAAACCCAATTGCGCGCGCATCGCCGTGCGCAACCTGGAACGCCAGGGCTTCCGCACCTTCCTGCCCATGCACCGGGAGACGGTGCGTCGCGACACCCGATTTGCCAACCGCACGCAACCGCTGTTCCCCGGTTACCTGTTCGTGGCGGTGGATGCGGCGGACGGCGGCTGGTCCTCGATCAACGGCACGCAGGGCGTCACCCGGCTGGTCAGCTTCGGCAGCCGACCTTCACCACTGCCCGACGGCCTGGTGGACGGCTTGATGGCGCGCTGCGACGCCGATGGCAACCTGCGGCCCGAAGTCACCGTCAAGGCGGGGGACGAGGTCGTGATGACCGGCGGTGCATTTGCCGAATTCATCGGTCGGGTGGAACATGTCGACGCGGATCAGCGCGTCTGGGTCCTGCTCGACATTCTCGGCCGGACCACCCGGGTGACCGTGACACCGGACAACCTGCGCGTCGCCTGAACCGGGGTGCCCTCGGTCGCGGTGCCGACCACGGTCGATGCCCGCAGTCCACCGGCTTCCAGCGGAGAAAGCGTGATCCTTGGTCGACCCGTTGCTTGCCGCGCACCGGGCCGTCATGGAAGACGGATCACTCCGGCGGCGTGATCTTCAGGCGGTTGATGCGGTGGCGGCGGCGCTCCAGGATCTCGAAGGTGAAGTCATGGAACCGGAACACATGGCCGATGTCCGGCAGGCAATGGGCCCCGGAGATCACCAGCCCGGCGATGGTAGATGCCTCCTCAGCGGGCAGGTTCCAGTCGAAGCGCCGGTTGAGTTCGTGGATCGTCACCGACCCCTCCACCTCGTAGGATCCGTCGGGCAGGGGGCGGACGCCGGCAGTCACCGCGTCATGTTCGTCGGAAATGTCGCCGACGATCTCCTCCAGGATGTCCTCCAGCGTCACGATGCCCTTCAGCGCACCGTATTCGTCCACGACCAGGGCAAAGTGCGCACGGCGACGTCGGAATGCGTTCAGCTGCTCACGCAGGGACGTGGTCTCGGGCACGAACCAGGGTTCCCGGGCGACGGCATTGATGTCCAGGGTCGCCGCTTCGCCGTTGTTGCGGGCCAGCGCGCGGGCCAGGTCCTTGGCATGCAGCACGCCGACGATGTTCTCCTGGTCGTCCCGCCACAGGGGAATGCGGGTGAAATTGCTGTCCAGCGCCGCGCCGACGATGGCCTCGGCCGGTTCGTCGATGTTCAGCGTCTTGACCCGGCGACGGTGCATCATGATTTCCGACACGAACACGTCGTCCAGTTCCAGGATCGACCCGAGCATGTCCTTGGCCGTCTTGCGCACGCCGCCTTCGCGGTGATGCAATTCGATCTGGCCGCGGAGCTCGTCGGCGACATCCATCGTCTCGTCCTTGCTGCGACCTGCCCCCAGGATGCGCAGGGCCAGGCGCACGATCGCCTCCACCGCGATCACCGCGGGTGACAGGGCGCGGACCAGGAAGCCGATGATCGGCGACACGGCAAGCGCAAAGCGGTCCGGGTTGCGAATGGCGTAGGTCTTGGGCAGGACCTCGGCAAAGATCAGGACCAGCAGGGTCATCATCACCGTGGCGATGGCGACCGCCGCATCGCCGACGAGCGCGATCAGCACGCTGGTCGCCAGTGCCGAGGCCAGGATGTTGACCAGGTTGTTGCCCAGCAGGATCGATCCGATCAGCCGTTCCTTGTCTTCCGTCAGGCGGTTGACCAGGTGCGCCTTCTTGTTGCCCAGCCGTTCCATGTGGTGCATCCGGGCGCGCGATGCCGCGGTCAGTGCCGTCTCGGAGCCGGAAAAGAAAGCGGACATCAGCAACAGCAGCACGATGGCCGCGATCGAAAGTATCAGGCTCCAGTCGAGGCTCATGACTTCGGCACCGGGGGTCTGCATCAGCTGGTTTCCGTCTTCAGGAATGAAACAAGTTCATCGGAACGAATGTCCCGCGTAACGAAGGCCTCGCCAATACCCCTGGCGAGCACGAAGGTGAGGCGTCCGTCGCGGACTTTCTTGTCCTGCGCCATGTGGGCGACCAGGCGTTCGGCCGGAACCTCCCCCAGGCCACGGTCGGCCGGGCTGACGGGCAGTCCCACCTGGGCCAGGTGGCGTCGGGCCCGCTCCGCGTCCTGGCCCGGACAAAGGCCGAGGCGAACAGAGAAACCCAGGGCCTGCACCATGCCGATGGCCACCGCCTCACCATGCAGCAGGCGACCGTCATAGCCGCCTTCCGCCTCCAGCGCGTGGCCGAAGGTGTGCCCCAGGTTGAGCAGGGCGCGCTGGTCATTCTCACGCTCGTCGGCGGCAACGATGTCGGCCTTGGCCTGGCAACTGCGGGCCACGGCCTCCGCCCGTGCATCGCTGTCGCCCGCGATGACCCTGGCACCGTGCTGTTCCAGCCATTCGAAGAACGGCCGGTCGCCCAGCAGGCCGTATTTCACGATCTCGGCGTACCCGGCCAGCACCTCGCGCGGCGGCAGGGTATCCAGCACGTCCGTGTCGGCCAGCACCAGCGCGGGCTGGTGGAAGGCACCGACCAGGTTCTTGCCCTCGGGCGTATTGATCGCCGTCTTGCCGCCGACGGAACTGTCGACCTGCGCCAGCAGTGTCGTCGGAACCTGGATGAAGCCGGTTCCGCGTCGCAGGATCGCGGCGGCGAAGCCTGTCAGGTCACCGATCACGCCGCCGCCGAGGGCGACCACCATGTCATCGCGGCCGACCTGCTGCGTGATCAGCCAGCGGGTCACGCGTTCCAGCTGGGTGAAGTTCTTGGTGGCCTCGCCGGCGGGCAGGACCAGGGTCTCGCAGGCAATCCCCTCGGCTTCGCAGGCCGCGAGGAATGTCGGCAACTGGACCTGCGCGACGGTTTCGTCGGTGACGATGGCCAGCTTCGGTCGGCGCAGCAACGGGGCGATGTGGTGACCGGCCCGGGCCAGCAGGCCGGTGCCGATCAGGATGTCATATGACCGGTCGGCGAGGGCGACCTTCACGGTGCGAGTCATTGTCGGGCCGCGGCCTCCGTCGATTGTGGTTTCACGCCGAGTGCGCTGACGATCCGGTCCACCACCACATCATGCGTATCACCGCCGCTTTCAACGGCCAGGTCTGCCTGGGCGTAGACCGGGTATCGCCGTGCCATCAGGTCGGAAAGGATGTCGCGCGGCGCACCGCCCTGCAACAGCGGTCGGTCCGTGCGCTTGGCACAACGCCGGACCAGCGTCTCCAGGTCGGCCTTCAGCCACACCGACGTGGCCTCCCTGGCGATCAGCTGACGGGTTTCGTCGTTCATGAACGCACCGCCACCGGTGGCGATCACCTGGCGGGGTTCGGAAAGCAGCCGTTGCAGCACGCGACGTTCGCCATCGCGGAAGTGGGCCTCGCCGTAGACATCGAAGATTTCCGGAATCGTCATGCCCGCCGCGGCCTCGATCTCGTCATCGGCATCGACGAACCGCAGGTTCAGCCGCTGGGCCAGACGACGCCCGACGGTGCTCTTGCCCGCGCCCATCAGACCCACGAGCACCAGCGACCGGTCGTCGGCGGACCTGTCTCCGGTGACGGCCCCGGTGTCCGGCTGGTCATCGGGAAGCGGGTCGCCGGGCTTTTGATCGGTCGATCCGCCGAAACCTTCTGCCATGACGCCGTGCGTCGTCTCCCCTGCCATTGGAATGCCGTGCCTTTTCTGCCGCAGGCTGCGTCCGCATGTCGGTCGCAGCCAATTGAAAGCCTGTTACCCCGTCGATACACTGCCGACACCGTCCGTCAAGCTCTATAGGGTGTCGGGTGACTCGCCTGACACTGACACCTCACCCCACCGGAGTACCCCACGGCACCATGCGACGTCTGTTCCTTTTCCTGTTCCTGCTGGTTGTTGTCCTCGGTGCCGGTGGTGCCGTGTTTGTCGCCACCTGGGACATTCCGCCCCCCACGAGCGAAGTTCGCAAGGTAGTCCCCGATGAGCGTTTTCCGCGATAAGGCCATGGTTTCCCGGCTGACGAATCTGCTGCTTGGCAGCTTGCTGGTGCTGTTGCCGCTGACGTCCATGGCCCAGACCGGTGTCGGTACCGCAGCCGCAGCCGGCGCGGGCACGACACAGTCCACGGGACCACGGTCGCTGTTGCCGCCGGGGCTGGGGGAGACGGCCGCGCCGACACCGGATCGCGCCGCGGGGGAGGGCACCAGTGGTGGCATCCTGATCCGCCAGCTCGATGCACCGGGGGAGGCGGCGGCAGGGCTGCTGATCGCGTCGTCCGGTGGCCTTGGCAGTGACCTGTGGCGCGGGTCGCAGGCCGGCGTGGTGCACGACCTCTATGGCCGCATGCCCTTTGTCTCTCAGTCACCCGCCGCCCGGGACCTGGCGCGTCGTCTGCTGCTTTCGGTCGGTACACCGCCGGCTGGAAGCGATGGCGCTGCGCTGCTGGGGCAGCGCATGACGCACCTCGTCACCATGGGTGAAGCCGAATCCGCCGTGGCACTGGCAGAGGCGGCGGCGAGCGGAGAGCCGAACGATCCGGCCTTCAGCCGCCCGCTGGTCGATGCGCTGTTGCTGAACGGCGACGTGAGCCGTGCCTGTGACCTGGTTGCGGTCCAGGTGCGCGGTGGCAGTCGTGATTTCTGGCAACGTGCTTCCGTGTTCTGCGACCTGCAGGCCGGACGGCGCCCGGATGCCGAACTGACCCGAGCCAGCCTGAACGAAACCGGTCGCAGCAATGCCCTGTGCGATGAACTGGCCGATGCCGTGGCGGACGAGATTGCCGTCGCGCTGGACGACGCCAGTGCACTCGGGCCGCTGGAACTCGCCATGTTCCGGCAGGCTCCGAAGGCGACCCTGAGAGCGGTGGGGGCACCGGCTCCGGCCATTGCCGCGCGACTGGCCACGCTGCCGCGCCTGACCATGCCACAGAGGCTGGATGCGGGTGAGATCGCCAACCGCGCCGGTACCTTGCCGACGGCTGCCGTAAGCCTGATCCTGGGTGCATCGGACGCGGAACTGTCCGCCGGTCCGTTTCGCCAGGCTGCGATCGGCGTTGCCAATGCGTCTGGCATCGCGGCCCGCGCCGAGGCCTTGCTGGCCCTGTGGGATGCCGCGTTGTTGCAGGGCGATGCACCGCTTTCCGCCGCGATGGCCGCCCCGGCCCCCGCCAACATGATTCCGTCCGCCGATATCGGCTTCCTGGCCCCCGTGGCATTCCGCATGCACCTGCTGAACGGTGACCGTGACCTGGCGCTCGGCTGGCTGGAACTGCTGCGCCGCCGGGCGACGGCAGGCGAAGGTGACGCCATCCGGGCCCAGATCGCGGCCTTGCCTCTGGCGCAGGTTTCCGGTCTCGATCCGGTGAATGACCGTCGTCTCGGCAACTGGCGGTCGGCCAATCCGGACGGTGCGGCGGCTGATCGGCAATGGCGTCAGATCCTGCTGCTGATGGATGCCGTGGGCAGCCCTGTCAGCGAGAGTCTCTGGACCAATGCCCTGCAGGCGACGGACGACACCGATGCGGCGGTGGCACGTGCGGCGGACCCGGCGCTCTGGCGGCAGCTTGTCCTGGCCAGCGGATCGGGACGCAAGGGCGAAACCGCCCAGGCCGCCCTGGCCTTGATCGGCAGCGTCGGACCGGGTGCGCTGGATCCGGCAACGCTGGCGACCGTCGTTGGATCACTGCGCCGTGCCGGAATGGCGGCAACGGCACAGCGGCTTGCCGTGGAAGCCCTCATCGAAACGGAAACTGCCCGACCGGGCAAGGCGGAGTCCGGCCTGCCCGCCGGTGACTGACCGGTGCGGAACCGTCGTCTGATCGACCTGTTCCTCGACATGCTGGCGGCGGAGCGGGGCGCGGCGGTGAACACGCTCGCCGCCTACCGCCGCGACCTGGACGGCGTGGTCGATGCCCTGCCCCGGGGGGTGAGCTTGTTCACGGCAAGCGGCGACGACCTGCGTGGCTGTCTTGCGGCAATGGTGAAGGCAGGCCTTGCGCCGTCCACCCAGGCGCGGAAGCTTTCGACAATTCGCACGTTCTACCGTTTCCTGGTGCAGGATGCGCTGCGCGGCGATGATCCGTCACAGGCTCTGGATTCGCCGCGGTTGTCCCGTCCGCTGCCCAAGGTCCTGACGGTGGACGACGTGTCGGCACTGTTGCGCCAGGCCCGTGTTGCAACGGCCCACAAGACCGGCCGGATGGCCAACCTGCTGGCGAGCATCCACGCAGCGGGCCTTGGCGTCAGCGAGTCTCTGACCCTGCCGCGACAGCACCTGGGCCGTGATCCACGGGTACGGGAGGTGCGTGGCGAGGGGGGCAGGCACGCTGGTGCGGCCCTGCTGCAGGAGGGATCTGGTGCGCTGTGG
>CAJYBQ010000057.1 GCA_913064755.1 uncultured Alphaproteobacteria bacterium | reverse complement strand
GGCCGGAACGACTACCTGACCGCGGCGCGCATGGCGACAGACCTGCCGGTGCTGCGCAAGGATTTCATGCTCGACCCTTATCAGGTCTACGAGGCGCGGGCGATCGGCGACCGGCTGCGGGCCAATGGCCTGGATCAGGCCGTCGTGCTGTCCAGTGCCTGGTGCCGCTGCTGGGAGACCGCGGAACTGCTCGACGTGGGGGAAGTCCGGAACCTCCAGCCGCTGAATTCCGTCTATCTGCGGCCGGAACGACGGGACCGGCAGACCGAAGCCCTGCGTTCCTGGCTGATGGACTGGACGGGGGACCGACCGCTGATCCTGGTCAGTCACCGCACCAACGTCCGGGCGCTGACGGGACGGAACATCTCGACAGGGGAGATGGTTTTCATGACCATGGGGGCCGACGGTGACGTCACCGTGCTTGGAACCCTGAACTAGATCGTTCCAGCGTTTGTCGGCCGGCCGGACGTCATCTGTTGCTTGATCGTACCGAGATTGGAGATCGACATGCGTATCCCGTTTTCGCTGCTGCTGTTCATTCTGGGATCATGCCTGTCCATCACCGCGCATGCCTTCGAGATGCAGTTCGAGGCGGCGAGCACGACACCGATGGACAACCCCCATGATCTGAAGCTGTCACCCGACGGGCGGCACCTGTTCGTGGCCGATGTCGGCAACAACCGCATCACCATCCTGGATCCGGAGACGCTGCAACTGGTGGCGCGTTTCGGGTCGGATCACCAGTCCGGCACCCATGACGTGGACTTCGACGCTGCCGGGCTGGCCTATGTGGCCGATACCCACAACAACCGGGTCGTCGTCTATGCGCTGGCCCAGTTGATGGCGACACGGCTGAACGATCTGACGGATCGCATTCGGGGGCCGGAAGGGGTGCTGGCGCATCCGAACGGTCGGATCTATGTCGCCGGTGCCTGGTCCGGCAACGTGGTTGCCTATCGTGATGGCCTGGTCGTGGGCGAGTTGAAGGGACTGCGATCACCCCATGACCTGGAGATCACACCGGAGGGCAATATCTGGCTGTCCGACGCGGGCAATGACAGGATGCTGCTGCTGTCACCCGATCTGGAGATTCTGAACGAATGGTCGGGGCCGAGATACGGTTTCAACGGTGTGCGGTACCAGGATGTGCTGCCCGACGGCACCGTCATCGCGGCCGACAAGAACAACCACCAGGTCAAGGTGATCGCTGCTGACGGGGCGCTGTTGCTGACCCTCGGGTCCGGTGCACCCGGCATGGGTCCGGGCGTTTTCCGGACACCGGAGGGCGTCGAGACGCGGGGCGACAAGGTCTGGATCTCCGATTCCGGCAACAACCGTGTCGTGCGATACCGGATCGTCAGCCGCTGAGCCGGGCGCGGGCCTGTTTCACCTTTCGCACCAGTTCGACCCTTGCCGCCTCCGCCGTCGCCACGGGCTTGTCGAACGTGATGCGGCAGTGGTCGCCGGGACGAGCCATGTCGGCACCTTCCGGATCGACACCGGTCAATCGCCAGCCGACGCCGGGACGCTGGCAGAGGATGTTGGCATAGAGCGCCACGGCATCGGAATGATCGGCGTTCATGTGCTCGACAACCGCCATTTCCGCTGATCTCAGTTCCGAGATGTTGCCGAAATCAGGGATCAGAGCGTCCCGCTCGACCCAGTCGATCTGCCCGAAACCTGCCACCAGGTGCGCGCGCTGCGCCGTCAATCGCCAGAAACTGAAGTCGCCGAAGTCCGCGTAGCCCGCCGCGGATCTGTGCCGTCCCAGGAACCTTGCCCTAACATGCGGGTCGTCGCCACATTGCGTCGCTTCCCCCAACAGGGTTACCCGCGCGCCGGTCAGCCGCTCCCCCAGCCCGACGGTGCCATCGAACAGCAGCGACGCGCGCGGGCTGGCCAGCAGGTTGCGTGTATGCTGCGCCAGCGTGGAGATCAGCAACAGGACATGCCCGTCGATGTCCGTCGCCACCAGGACCAGGCTGCCATACGGCCAGTCATCGTCAACCGCCCGGGTGGACAGCACTGCCGTGGGGAGACCACGGATCGGCTCACGCGCAGTCGACGCGGCAGTGGGAATGGCAGTCTTGTCGAACATGGCTTTCACCCCCTGCGCGGGACAAGGACCCAGGTATCCAGGTCCAGCACCACGTCCGGGTCGCGCTTGCCATCCGTCCCCTTGTCGGCGAAGTCGCCGGACGGGCGGTTCTTGGTGGCGACGGTGCGCAACCGAAGGGCACCCAGATCGCTGCGTCCGGGAAGCCCCGCCGTTTCCAGCACCTCCGACCAGGCATAGATGGTGTCGCCCGCGAAGGTCGGCGCTGTATGCGCGCCGCCGTTGATCGCCGCGACCCACATGGCTGAACCCAGGCCGTTGAAACCGAGGGATCGGGCCAGGCTGATGATGTGGCCGCCATAGATCAGGCGGCGGCCGAAGCGACCCTGGCCTTCGGTGTGCTGGTTGAAGTGCACCTTGGCCGTGTTCTGGTAGAGACGGGTCGCCATCATGTGCTCGGCCTCTTCGATGGTGACGCCATCGACATGATCGATCCGCTCCCCCACCGCGTAGTCCTCGAACCGCCACGGGCTGCCAAGGACCGCATCGTCCAGTCCGGCGAGGTCGATACGTGCCGCTGCCAGGCTGGACGGATCGACCCGGTCGGGCAGGTCGGGCACGACGGGTGTCGGCGCGGGGGCCGCGGCATCGCGCTTGCGGATCATCACCCAGCGGCAATAGTCCAGCACAGTCTCGCCATGCTGATTGCGGCCCACGGAATTGACGTAGACCGTGCCCGTCTTGCCGTTGGAATTCTCCTTCAGGCCGATGACCTTTGAATGCGCCGACAAGGTGTCGCCGGGAAAGACCGGTTTCAGGAAACGCCCCTGTGCATATCCCAGGTTGGCGACCGCATTCAGGGACACGTCGGGGACCGTCTTTCCGAAGACGATGTGGAACACCAGCCAGTCATCCACCGGGCTGCGCGGCAGGCCGATCGCCTGCGCCACGGTATCTGCCGATTGCAGTGCAAAGCGTCCGCCGAAGAGCGCGGTGTAGAGCGCGACATCGCCGGTGGTCACTGTCCGCGGGGTGGCGTGCGGCAGCTCCTGCCCGACGCGGAAATCCTCGAAGAAATTTCCCGAATTGATCTTCGTAGCCATGAAATGACCTCTCCCTTGATGCCCGGGCGCGCCGGTCGCGCGGCAGCGCGCTGAAACTGGCAGCGATCTATCACGTCTCGGACGATCTGCCAGCCCTCTATGGTTGATCCCGGGGTTCGCGCAGGATCACTTCCCGATGCGGGAAGGGGATCTTGATGTCATGTTCCTTGAGCGTGTCCCACAAGGCGAGGAACACCTTGCCCTTGATGTTGACCACGCCTTCGGCCGGATCGGTGATCCAGAACCGCAGCACGAAATCCAGAGATGAATCGCCGAACTTGACCAGGTGGCAGACCGGTTCCGGGTCGGGCAGCACGCGATCTCCCGACATTGCGGCCTTGACCGCGATCCTGCGCACCAGGTGGGGGTCGCTGGCATAGGATACGCCGAACTTGATCTCCAGCCGGATCTGCGTGTTCGAATAGGACCAGTTGATGACCTGATTGGTGATCAGGTCCTCGTTGGGGATCAGGTATTCGCGCCCGTCCCTGGTGATGACGGAGACGTAGCGGGCGTTCAGCTTGTTGATCCAGCCGAATGTCTCGTCGACGGTGATGACATCGCCGGGCTTGATCGACTTGTCGGTCAACAGGATGAAGCCGCTGATCAGGTTGGACACGACCTTCTGCAGTCCGAACCCGAGACCGAGGCCGACAGCGCCGGAAAAGACCGCGAGGGCCGTCAGGTCGATGCCCGTCAGGTCCAGCGCAAAGAAGACCGCGCCGGTCAGCAACGCGATCCGCAGCAGCTTGGACAGCAGCACCTGGGTGGCCGGCGCCAGGTCAGGTGTCGCGAAGATGCGCCGTTCCACCAGGCGGCTGATCACCACTGCCGCCCACATCAGGGCGAATGCGATGATCAGGCCATTGACGATGGCCAGCAACGAGACCTGTCGCTCCCCGATGCCGAAGGATGCGGATTCCAGCGCGGTGAGCACGACGGGCAGGATGCCGGTGATGTTCAGCGCGGCCACTCCCCAGATCACCAGGGCCAGGGCCCGGCCGAGCAACCGGTTGCGCACCAGCCGGGTAAGCAGGGAAATGATGACCCAGGCGGTCACCAGGTTGGCGGCGATCGCCAGGTAGAAGGATCGGCTGGGCCAGGTCACCTCCTGCAGCGTCAGGACCGTCAGCCAGAGCAGGATTGCCAGCAGGATCGAGCGCTTGCGATGCGACAGCACCGTGGTGAAGGCCGCGATGGCCTGGGGGCGTGGCTGTCTGGCCGTGCCGACGAACGGCTCGATCAGGCGCGACAGCAGATGGGCCGTGGCAAACAGGCCGAGCAGGATTGCCAACTGGTAGATGTTCCAGCGGTTGAGGAGGTGATCCAGCAGCGACCCATCGGAATCCAGAAGGGACGAAAGCCAGTCCCCTGCCGTGGAGAAGAGCGCGGACATGTCCATGGCGTCGGCTCTATCTCCCGCTCGTCTTCGACTGGCTGGCATCCCGACGGATCACCGTGCCCGGACCCGTCACGTCACAATAGTTCTCGCCGTCGAATACCTGAATGCCGTTGACCCAGGTTCCGATCAGGCCGGGGGCGCTGCGTACCAGTCGCTCCCCGCCAGCCGGCAGGTCCTTCAGGCGGTGTGTCTTGCTGATGCCGATCCTGTCCGGATCCATCAGGATGAAATCCGCGGCGTTTCCGGGAACCAGTGATCCGCGCCCGGTCAGCCCGTAGACGCGGGCAGGCTCCGATGTCAGTTTCACGATGGCGCTGGCGAGGTCGAAAACGGCCAGGTCCCGGACCCAATGTCCCAGGAAATGCATTCCGAAGCCGGCGTCGCAGAAGAACGTGTGGTGCGCCCCGGCGTCCGACAGGCTGACAAGATTGCCCTCCATGGACAGCAATTCGCCCACCGCATCCTCTTCCACGTTCAGCAGTTTGGCCGTGAACGTTGTCTCCAGCCCTTCCGACAGGGCGAGGTCGAAGAAGGTGTCCAGCGGGTCTTCACCCCGCTCCGCCGCGATCTCCGCGATTGTCCGGCCTTCCAGGGGCGTGTTCGCCGGGTCACGGGTTATGGTGACTTCGACCCGGGACCAGTGGCCGTTGAAGATGCGGGTGCCCGACGGGACCTTCAGGGCATCGCGTATCTTCCGGCGACGGTCGGGGTCGGCAAAGGCTGCCATCAGGTCCCTGATCGGTGCGCTCTCGGGCCAGCCATCGATGGTCAGCATCGGGTAGGCGGAAGCGAGCGTGAAATCCATCGACAGGGGCTGGCAGGAGCATTGCGCAAAGACGGACCGGCCCCGGTCACGCTGCTCGGCGCAGGCGCGGGCGATACCGATGGCGCGATCGGGCTGGTTGGAGAAATGCAGCATCGGCGCATAGATCGTCGTGCCGCCGGAAATATCGGACAACTCGCCCAGGAACGGGATATCCATGCGATCACCGCAGGTCGCCATCATGATACCGCCGCCCGCCTCGCCCATCGTCCGGGCAAAGGCGCGGAACTCCTCCTTCTCGGCCAGTCTTGACGGGACTGGCTTGTTGCCGGCGCCAAAGTGGTTCTCGAAGGTCGATGAACCGAAACCGATGGCGCCGGATCGCATCGCGTCGGCGAGCAGGTTCTGCATCTCTTGCAGTTCATCGGGGGTGGCGGCGCGTTCCGACCCGTCTGCGCCCATGACGACCGTCCGCATGACGGAATGCGAAGCCAGGGCCGCCACGTTGGGGAACGGCCGCTTCGCATCGATCAGGTCGAGATATTCTCCGAAGCTTTCAAAGGACCAGTCAACGCCGGCATGCAAGCTGTCCAGCGACATGGCTTCGACGACCGAAAGATTGGCCAGCAGGGTATCCCGTGCGTCCGGGGGAGCAGGTGCAATGCCGAAGCCGCAGTTGCCGATCACCACTGTCGTGACGCCGAGCGAGGGCGAGGGCGAGGCGGTCGGGTCCCAGGTCAGCTGGGCATCATAATGGGTGTGGATATCGATGACGCCCGGCATCAGCACCTGACCCTGCGCATCGATCTCGGTCCTGCCCGAACCCGGCACTTCGCCCACGGCAACGATCCGGCCTCCGTCCACGGCCATGTCGCCAAGACGCTCATGCCCCCCCAGGCCATCGTGGATACGGGCATTGCGAATGATCAGTTCGTGAACGGCCATGTCGTCAAACTCCTGCAGTCCTGTCAGTGCCACAGTGTGACACTGCTTCGACCGCAGGCAAGTGCGCTCTGGCTGGCCATGCCGGGCAGGGACTTCACAACGGTCGAACGGCCGTCCTCGCCAGGGCGCCTGATCGCACCAACCCGTAACTGGGTTCCTACTTGCCCTTGTCCTGCTGCACGCGAACCAGTTGCTGATAGATGCGGGCCAGTTGCTCCGCCATGATACGCGTGCGCTCATCGATCATGCTGCTGGTCCTGTCCAGCCGTTCGATGCGATCCCACATGCGACGGCGGATCGTCGCATTGTCGGTGACATTGGCCTCGAGTGCCACGATGCGCGCCTCCAGTTGTGCGGTCATGCCAGCAACCTTGGCCTCGAAACTTGCCGCCCAGACGACGGCGGCAATGATCTGCGCTGCAAGGAACAGACCGGCAGGCATCAGCGGTTTCCAGTCCTGCATCAGCTGGATCCTCGACCTTGATGCCCGGGCCGCTTGCAAGCGAGCCATCCGGCCACTGGCGCATCGACGCGCAAGGATGAATGCTCAGGCATTGCTCATTGCCTCCAGGTCGGTATCGGGCAGGGGGCCGAAGAATGCGACCTGCTGGATCACGCATGAAATCGGGTTCGATCCGTTGACGTTCGCTCCAAGCTGAAGCCTGTTCGCGGTTCCGTTCACATGATGGCTCCCCTCCATCACCACGGGTGCGCCATTGACAGAGACGGCGACACTGTCGGTCTGGAAACGCAGGGCGACCACAATGCGATCCCCTGCCGACTGGCCGGGGGCAGTGGTGATGTCGAGCCCGTTCGCGCCCGTCACCTTCAGGTTGCCCGACTGCAATTCCAGCGCGACCTCGGAAATCGCACCGCTGCCGATGTCCAGGATCACGCCATCATTTCCGTTCGGGATGACCTCGGCGAGCATGGTGAAGGCTGCTGGTCGGAACCCGGCCATGCCAGACAGGTCGACGGTTGCCACGTCGGCAGCGCGGGTTGCCGGCGAGCTCGTGGTTTGAATGAAGGAGCCGATTTCCCCGCTGACATCCCCTTCGCACTGGAAGAACGCCACGTCGACTTCATCGTTCAATGCCTCGAGCCCGATACCGAAGTATAGATAGCCCCCGCCTGCGGTACCCGAATGCCAGAACTGCTGCCAGTCAGCGGTCAGGTAGGAGGTGATGTTGAGTGAAATTCCGGTGTAGCCATTCAGCCCAAGAATCTTGACATTGCCCGTTCCGGCCACGCGTCGGACCCACAAGCTCACCTTGCCGCTTGTGAACGTGCTTGTGGCCGTGAACTGCCGCAGGTAATTGGCGGCGGTCGTGCCTGCGATGTCGCAGCGCAGCCGGGTGGCCGTGAAACCCCCGGCAGGATCTGCCTGGCCCG
Organism: uncultured Alphaproteobacteria bacterium; assembly: GCA_913064755.1. Classification (GTDB taxonomy): domain Bacteria; phylum Pseudomonadota; class Alphaproteobacteria; order Minwuiales; family Minwuiaceae; genus Minwuia. The sequence continues at coordinate 4,326 of CAJYBQ010000057.1, read as the reverse complement.
GTGTGCGCGTGAAGTATCCCGCGTTCGTCGTCCAGTCCGGATGGGACTGGTCGGCGCTGTGCTTGATCAGATTGGTGGCAGCCGGTTCCAGCAACAGGCCCAGTCTTTCGCTTGTATCGGGGTCATGTTCGATTCGGGCGGTATCGACAGCGAAGCTTTCCGGGCCACCTTGTTCGTTGATGGCGGTTCCGCCACTCGGGCGCGTCAACGCAAGAGCAGACACGTCGCCCAGGTAGAATGGCAGTACCGCCGGTGGTGTCTTCCCGAAGCGGGCGCGGAAGCCGGCACGCGCCGCCGCGCCCACGGCCCCTGCAAGGCCCGTGATCGCATTGGCGGCATTGGTGATTGCTGCGGCGGCAGACGCCGCGGCCGCAGTTGCAGCGAATTCCGCCGATGCCTTTGCATCTTCGGCACCGAGCTGGGCCGTCTCGCTGCTGACCTGTGCCGACTGGGCAACGGATCCGGCATTTTCCGCAGCCGATCGTGCAACCTCGGCCTGGGTAGCGCTCGCAGCCGCCGAGGCTGCACTGGCGCCTGCATTCGATTCGGAACTGCTGGCTGCCATCGCGGAACCGGCCGCGTTGCTGGCCGAGATGATGGCGCCGGCGATCTGGTTTGCCCCGTTCAGATCATCCGCGACAACGGTGATGTCATCGGCGTTGCCGGCAACCGCGGATACGTCGGTGCTGATCGCGTCCACCGTTGCAATGGCCCCGGCGACCGCTGCCAGGCTGGATACATCCGCTGCGTTGACAATGGCTGTCGAGGAGAGATCGCGAACCTCGATCAATGTGCCATCGGCCGGTGCGGTGGTGAAGTTGATGACTGATCCGGAAACCGAGAAGCGGGTCAGGTGCTGCAATACGCCATCCAGACTGACCATCAGGGCCTTGGCGTCCACGGGCTCCTGACCAAGTGCGAACGTCAGCGTCGTACCGTCGCCCGTTGCGGTGCTCACCACCGGGATGTTCTGGACCAAGGCAGCGACGTCACCGACCAATGCGGCGTTCTCTGCCGCGGTGCTGGCGCTTGATGCCGCGGCAACGGCGCTGCTCGCGGCCGTCGTCACGGCGGAATCGATATCGGCCAAAGCGCTTGTTTCCGGCCCTGCTATCGGGTGCCCGTCGGCGTCGAAGGCAAGGACGCGTGAAGCGCGCTCATTCGCGGTCGGAAGCGGGTCCGGGGCAATGCCATGGTCGTGGTCTGAGAGCCGCACCGATCTCTCGAGCCGTGCCTTGCATTCCTGCAGGGACAGCGTGAGACGATCGAATTCGTCGTTCAACGTGTCCGCACGCAGGCTGCCACCGGGCAGGAAGTCGGACATCCGCTCGATCTCCGCGCTGCGATAGATGACGACGTTTTCGTTGTCGGCCGGTGCCACGAAAATGGTCACCGTTCCGCCGGAAGTCTCGCCGGCACCCGTGATCGAATAGTCGGCTTCTTCAACCAGCGGGTTGTTGCCGATCCAGACCCGCACATCCGCGGACGCAAGAAAGGGGAAGGGGGCGGGGAACATCCGTGTGCTTCCATCGCCCAGGTACTCGACGCGCGGGGGCGCATCATTGATCTTGATGTGTTCCGTCATGGTCATGCTGCTCCGGTCATGGGGGACGAGAGACCGGGTTGCCCGGCCGTTTCGGCACATGGCTGTCCTCGGTCAACGCGGTTTATCGGTATTGGTACCGGTAATTGCGAATTGAGTTCCGTCCGATCTTTGTGGAAGCCGCAATTGTGTGATGGCGGCGCGACGGACTACGATGCGACTTGCCTGATCTTGGGGAGGACGATTCAATCATGCAGAAACCAGCACTCGCCATCGCCGCATTGCCCGGTCGCAGACATCGGATGATCGAGTTCGCAAAGGAGGCGGAGAGCAGGGATTTCGCCGGTGTCTTCGTTACCAGCGTATCGGCCTGCCTGCCGTTCTGTCAGGCGATCCTGCAGGAAACGACCAGGCTGGTCGTGGGCAGTTCGATCCAGCCGATCTATTTCCAGTCCGCACGACAACTCGCTGACAATGCGGCCTTCCTGCACGAAGTGTCCAAGGGCCGGTTTCGCATGGGGCTCGGGATCAGCCACGCGCCTTCGCTGGATCGACATGGTGTGCCACAGACCCGCAAGCCGGTGACGGACATGCGTGCCTATGTGGCTGAAATGCGTGAGGCATCGAAGGAAGTTGGCGAGCTGCCGCCAATCGTACTGGCGACCCTGCGCGACCGCATGCTCGACCTTGCCGTCGAGGTGGCTGATGGCGCGGTATGGGCAAATGGTCCTCGTGACACGGTTGCGGCGCAGCTCTCCGCGCGGCCACGATCTGCGAAGAGTGACTTCTTCACCGGTGCCATGGTGCCGACAGCGATTGACGAGGACGTCAATGCCGGCCGCGCGGTGCACCGCAAGACGCTTTCGCGCTACGTGCAATTGCCGAACTACCGGAAATACTGGTCGGCTGCCGGTTTCGAGCAGGAAATGGCGGATATCGAGGCCGCGATGACAGCCGGTGACCTGGACCGCATACCCACGCTGATGAGCGATGCATGGCTGGATAGCGTGACGATGTCGGGCCCGCCGAAACGTATCCTGGAAGGACTGGAACGCTGGCGCGATGCCGGGATAAAGACGCCGATTCTGGTGCCCTCTTCCACGAGGGGAAGCCAGACAACGGCGCTGGCCGAGATATTCGACCTCTTTGACTGAGCGGGAAGCCGGGGGATTTCGACTGGTCCAGATTTCGGACACCCATCTGAGTGATCGCCAGTCATTCTTCGTCGAGAACTACGCCCGTGCGATCAGGAGCATCAACCGGGCTTCGCCTGACCTGATCGTCCACACGGGTGATCTGACGATCAACGGCGTGGCACGGGATGCCGATCTGTCCTTTGCCGCGGCGGCGCATCACCTGGCGGATGCGCGGATGCTGATCCTGCCCGGCAACCACGACGTGGGCGAGGAACCGGGATTCGCGATGATGGATCAGCCGGTATCCGAAGATCGCCTGAGTGCCTTTCGCAGCTACTTCGGTGCCGACTGGTGGGCGGAAGATGTGGCTGGCTGGCGGTTGATCGGTCTGAACGCCCAGGTGCTGGGCAGCGGGCTGCCGGACGAAGCGGCGCAACTGGATTGGTTGTGGGACCAGCTTGACGGTGCTGCAGGCGCACCGATCGGCGTGTTCCTGCACAAGCCCATGTTCTTTGCCCGAGAGATCGAGGCGGGCGTGCCCGGACAGTTGATCGTGCCGTCGGGCACCCGTGCCAGGCTGCTGTCACTGCTGCTTCGGACGAAGGTGCGCTTCGTCGCAAGTGGCCACCTGCACAAGTACCTCGATGTTCGTATCGGTCTGACCCGCTTTCTCTGGGCGCCGGCTACCGCCTATCGTTCGGGCCTGCGCGTGGGTACCGGAGCGCCAATGCTGGGCTATCTCGACTACCGACTGTTTGGCGATGGCATGTTCACCGTGCGGGCCGTCAGCCCGCCTGGCATGGAAGTGCACAGGCTGGGCGCGCTCAAGGGCGATCAGCCGTTTCTCAAGGATGCGCCGCCGGTCCCTAGTCCCCTGGCGGACACGATCCGGGGTGCCGAAAGAGATCGCGAGAACTCTTTTCGCGACAGGGTCTAGCCTTGGCGACCTGGAAGCGCGTGGCGCCTGCCCGCGCAAGCTATGGAGAATGCCAGATGGCCATTTTGGGTAGCAGCCCCGACACGTCCGCGGCAGATCGTGCGGCGCTTCGGGAAGAGGACGCCACAGCCCGCCTCGAGAAGCAGAACAAGGCGCGGATCAGGAACCGGCGTTCACGCACCAGCGGACGCCGTGCCCTGCTCGCATTTGTTGGTGACGCAGATCCGCAGGATGCCCTTCAGTCCACCCTGGGCTGATCCGGTGCAGCCTGGCCTGTGTCCGGAATTTCCGCCAGCGGCCGTATCACGCGGGGGCATCCACCCAGTTGCCATGAAAGCCGTGCGGGACGCGATGTGGCAACTCGATTGTCGCAACCGGTCCTGCCGCCAGGTCTGTCGCGGGGAAGATCAGCAGATCGCTCCGGTTCTCTCTCGCGCGAAAGGCGGTTCCCAGTATCCAGCCATCTCCTTCGGCCGCATCGGGTGAAGCGGGGACAAACACGGGTTCCGACAGGTGCGTGTCTTCCCCGTCGCTCCAGATCGTGCGTGTCTGCTCTTCCAGGTCCAGGTGAACGAACTCGTTCCAGACGCCACGCTCACCCGGTCTGCGGGCCTCGATCGCCGCGATCCAGCCGTGGCGGTAGTCGCCCTTTGCCTCACAGCACGCAACAGCCAACCAACGACACCCCCCACGATCCATCAACAGAAAAA
>CAJYBQ010000056.1 GCA_913064755.1 uncultured Alphaproteobacteria bacterium | reverse complement strand
CGCGCCGCGGAGCTGGGAGGTTTCCCACAGGGAGGAATGCCCAAAGAGGGGGAACAGACCGAACTGCGTCACGCCCAGTCCCAGCGCCAGCACCACGTCGCCACGGCGCATGCGCCAATGCGACCGGCGCAGGACCAGCGGCAACAGGCATGCCGCCGCCAGGACATAGCGCAGGAATGCCAGCGACGCCGGACTGTCCGAATGGTCCATGATGGCCCGTGCCGCGACGAAGGAACTGCCCAGCAGGACCGCGGCGACGAACAACGCGAACTGCGGCAACAGGTCTGCACCTGTACCGCCCCCGGCACGCAGGTCCGTTCCCTTGTCGGGTTGTTCCGTTTCCGCCACCAAGGATGCCGCCTCCCCCATAATGCAAGCGCCGGGGAAGGTCGCACGACATGGCGGTCGGCGCAAAGCGTCAGACGGCGGTAGCGGCCATGCGCAAGATCAGTAGCGGTTTTCCCAGCCGCCGATCAGCTGGCCACGGGCATAGCGAATCCCCAGGTCGGCAATGACCTGCTTCTGTTCCGGCTTGTTGACGCTGGTGGCAATCAGTTCGATCTGCCGACCGCGCCAGTTCTCCACCAGGCCCCGCACCAGGAACCGGCCATCCTTCTGCGCCAGCAGACCCGTGATCCGGTCCGCCGCGATCTCGATGTAGCCCTGTGTCTCGTCCATCGGGCTGAACACCCGCTCACGCCGATCCGCATCACCGGCAACGAAGGCATAGAAATCGGGTACGGACAGGCACCAGGGCGCATCCGTGCTCTCGTCGCCCACCAGCGCGCTGCCCTTGCCGTTCAGGCCGCCGCTCAGCGGCTCGTAGGGGCGCAGGATCAGGTTGTTGCGGCTGATGCCGCTCGACCGCGCCAGGGTCGATATCCGCTGCCGCACGTCATCGCGCTGCAGGTAGTCCTTGCGGATCGAAACCAGTACCCGGAACGAAATCGACTGCCAGGTCCTGGCTTCCATGTGATGATTGATGGCCTGTTCGACCAGTGCCACCTCGAAATCGCTCTGCACGTCGTCGCAGTTGACCAGGCCGAAGATCTGTTCGGGGGTGACGATCTCCCCGTTCAGCCGAAGGTCGGCACCGACGCTGTGCATGGCGACCTTGTTGCGCTTCAGGCTCAGGATCGGGCGCATGCGCCGGACGAACGATCCTTCCCGGATGGCCAACCGCACTTCGTTCAGCGCCTGCTCCGCGGCGGTCAGGGCCTTGCCATGGGCTTCCTTCAGGCCGGACCGCTTGAACCCGCGGGTCAGGCCGCGGCGCAATCCACCGAGCATGTGGCCCAGCGTGCCCCGCACGGCGTCGGCAGACACGTTGGTCGAATCCGCGACCACGGTCTCCGCCGACAGGCTGCCCGCGTCCTTCAGGATACCGCGCGACACTGCTTCCTGGCCAACGTCGCTGACCAGGCGCGCGCCGTCGTAGTCTTCGCCATGGATGACACCATAGGCACCGTCGGCGAGGTCGGCCGTGCCGGTTGCGCCCAGGCTGCGTGCCCGTTCATCGACGATACGGCGGAAGCTGTTGGCCTCCTCCACGCCGGAAAACGCGTCCAGTCCGCCCTCGACGGACATCAGGGTGACACCCTGCCCCCCCTGGCCGTCCGCCATCAGGCCGGCCATGCGATCCAGGCTGCTGCCGGCATCGTCATCTGCGCCGACCAGCGTCGCTTCGGAATAGGCAGGTTCCCAGGCATCGGGTGCACGGGTCGGGGCCAGCCGGACGAGGAACCCGTCGCCCGGGCTCTTCCCCGCCGGGCCGACACGCAGGTCGAAATGGGCCTGCCGACCGTCGGGCCGATCATAGGCGATCACCCGCCGCTCGTTGGCCTTGCCGCTCGACAGATCGCCAAGCGCCTGGCTCAGCGTTGCACTCGCTTCCGCACTGAATATCTCGGAGACCGGCCGACGCCAGAGATCGACGCTGGACCGACCAAGCAGGCGATCCGTGTCACCGTTGAGTTCACCGATTTCACCAAAGGGATCAAGACGCAAGGTCAGGCTGGTCGTCTCTGCGTTCTGCTGCTGCAGCATGATGCGGTCACTCCCGGGTGCTATTCGGTCCGTTGCTGAGGCAAGAATGCAGACAGATGCCTCAAAGAACCGTTAAGCCGATGACTTGTCAGAACGTCGTATCTGTTCGACCATCGGGCATTGGGGAGGAAACAGGATGACGAACATGCGTATTGTGGCCGAGGGACTGCGGTTTCCGGAGGGGCCGATTGCCCTGCCGGACGGCGATGTCCTGGTGGTCGAAATTGCTGCCGGGCGGCTGACCCGGGTGCATCCGGACGGCACGAAGACGGTCGTGGCGGAACCGGGCGGCGGGCCGAACGGTGCGGCAATCGGGCCGGACGGCAAATGCTATGTCTGCAACAATGGCGGCTTCCGCATCCTGGAACGCAACGGTCGCCTGTTCCCGCTGGACCAGCCGGATGACTATTCAGGTGGCCGGATCGAACGGATCGACCTGGATACCGGTGCCGTGGAGACGCTCTATACCGAATGCGATGGCCACCCGCTGCGCGGCCCGAACGACATCGTGTTCGACCGCAGTGGCGGGTTCTGGTTCACCGACCACGGCAAGGTGCGGGAGCGTGACCGCGACGTCACCGGCATCTATTACGCCCGCCCGGACGGGTCATCGATCGAGGAAGTCATCTTCCCCTCCGAATCCCCCAACGGGATCGGTCTTTCACCGGCGGAGGACGAACTCTACGTGGCGGAAACCCATACGGGGCGTGTCTGGGCCTATGGCTTGAGCGGTCCGGGCAGGCTTGCCGCACCGAAACAGCCGATTCGCGGTCATCAGGGTCGCCTGGTTGCCGGCCTGCCGGGGCATCAACTGCTGGATTCGCTGGCCATCGACAGCGAAGGCAACGTCTGCGTCGCGACGATCCACAACGGCGGCATCACCGTGATCTCGCCGGACGGCGCAAACATCCGCCATGTTCCCATGCCGGACGCGGTGACAACCAACATCTGCTTCGGTGGCCCGGACCTGAAGACCGCCTGGATCACGCTCAGTTCCACCGGCAGGCTCGCCATGATGGACTGGCCCGTACCCGGACTGAAACTGAACTTCCTGAATACCTGAAGCCTGAACACCTGGAACCTGGAGCGGGCTGCGGCGGGTGGGCCGTCGATCAGTCCGTCAGGTCCGACCAGAATTCCTTCACCTTGTCGAAGAAACCATCCGTCTGCGGGTGGTTCTTCTTCCCGCCCCTGCCCTTGCTTTCGGTCGCGAATTCCTCCAGCAGTTCCTTCTGGCGACGCGACAGGTTCACGGGCACTTCGATCTCGGCCTGGATGTAGAGATCGCCGTAGGATCCGCCGCGCAATTGCGGCATGCCCTTGGCACGCAACCGGAACTGCTTGCCGTTCTGGGTGCCGGACGGGATGGTCACCTTGGCGCGACCGCCGTCGATGGTCGGAACCTCGACCTCGCCGCCCAGCGCCGCCGTGGTCATCGGAATGGGAACCGAACAGAACAGGTTCATGCCTTCGCGTTCGAAGATCGGATGCGGGTTCATCGACAGGAAGATGTAGAGGTCGCCGTTCGGGCCACCGCGCGCACCGGCAGTACCTTCGCCGGACAGGCGGATCCGCGTGCCGTCCTCGACACCCGCGGGCACGTTGACGGAAAGCGTCTTTTCCCGCTGTACCTGGCCGTTGCCGTTGCAGTCGATACAGGGATCGCTGATCACCTGGCCCTGGCCGCCACAGGACGGACAGGTGCGTTCGATGGTGAAGAAACCCTGCTGCGCGCGCACCTTGCCCATGTCATTGCAGGTGCCGCAGCCGATCGGCTCCGTGCCCGGCGTCGCGCCGCTGCCGTGACAGGTGGAACAATTGACCGCCGTCGGGATGGTGATCTGTGCCTGCTTGCCGATGAAGGCATCTTCCAGGTCGATCTGCATGTTGTAGCGCAGGTCGTCACCGCGCGCGGGACCACCGCGTCGGCCACCACGGCCGGTGAATTCACCAAACAGGTCTTCGAATATGTCTGAAAACGAATTGGCGAAGTCCGGACCAGATGCCCGCCCGCCGTTGAAGCCGCCATTCTCGAAGGCGGCATGGCCGAAGCGATCATAGGCCGCGCGCTTCTCCGCATCGCGCAGCACATCGTAGGCTTCGGAAAGTTCCTTGAAAGTCTGTTCCGCCTTGGCATCGCCGGGATTCTTGTCCGGGTGATACTGCATCGCCTTCTTGCGATAGGCTTTCTTCAATGTCGCCGCGTCCACGTCGCGGCTCACACCCAGCAACTCGTAGTAGTCAGTCTTGGCCATCAAACGTCCCCGCCTCTCACGTCACTCGGAACGGACGGCACCGATCCTGTCATCATGACCAGGATCGGTGCCACCTTGCTCGCTCCGTTGCCGATCAGGCAGACTTCTTGTTGTCGTCGTCAACCTCTTCGAAGCCGGCGTCGACGATATCGTCATCGGCTGGCTTGGCACCGGCATCCGCGCCGGCCTCACCATCCATGTCGCCTTCGCCGGCAGCTGCCTGCTCCGCATAAAGCTGCTCGCCCAGCTTCATGGAAAGCTGCGCCAGTGCTTCTGTCTTCTGCTTGATGGCTTCACCATCATCGCCTTCCATGGCGGTGCGCAGGTCGGCAATCGCGGCCTCGATACCGGTCTTGGTCTCGGCATCCACCTTGTCCCCCAGGTCGGCCAGGGTCTTCTCCGTGGTGTGGATCAGACCTTCCGCCTGGTTGCGGGCCTCGACAGCCTCGCGCCGCTTCTCGTCCTCGGCCTTGTTGGCTTCCGCCTCCTTGACCATGTTCTCGATGTCGGCGTCGGACAGACCACCGGAGGCCTGGATGCGGATCGACTGTTCCTTGTTCGTGGCCTTGTCCTTGGCCTGAACATTGACGATGCCGTTGGCGTCGATATCGAAGGTGACTTCCACCTGCGGCACGCCACGCGGCGCGCTCGGGATACCCACGAGGTCGAAGTTGCCGAGCAGCTTGTTGTCGGCAGCCATCTCGCGCTCGCCCTGGAACACCCGGATGGTCACGGCAGACTGATTGTCCTCTGCCGTCGAGAACACCTGGGACTTCTTGGTCGGGATCGTCGTGTTGCGATCGATCAGGCGGGTGAAGACACCACCCAGCGTCTCGATGCCCAGCGACAGCGGCGTCACGTCCAGCAGCAGCACGTCCTTGACGTCGCCCTGCAGCACACCGGCCTGGATCGCGGCACCGATGGCCACGACCTCGTCGGGGTTCACACCCCGGTGCGGCTCCTTGCCGAAGAATTCCTTCACCGTCTCGATGACCTTGGGCATGCGGGTCATGCCACCGACCAGGACGACTTCGTCGATCTCGGCCGCGGTCAGCCCGGCATCCTTCAGGGCCGCCTTGCAGGGGGCGACGGTGCGCTGCACCAGCTCGCCGACAAGGCTTTCGAACTTCGCCCGGCTCAGCTTCAGCGTCAGATGCTTCGGACCCGAGGCATCGGCGGTGATGTAGGGCAGGTTGATGTCGGTCTGCGTGGACGAGGACAGCTCCACCTTGGCCTTTTCAGCGGCTTCCTTCAGACGCTGCAGGGCAAGCTTGTCGTTGCGCAGGTCGACCGAGTTCTCCTTCTTGAACTCGTCGGCGAAGTAATTCACCAGCACCATGTCGAAGTCTTCACCACCCAGGTAGGTATCACCATTGGTGGACCGCACCTCGAACACGCCGTCGCCGATCTCCAGCACGGAGATGTCGAAGGTACCACCGCCCAGATCGTAGACCGCGATGATCTTGTTCTCGCCGGACTTGTCGAGGCCATAGGCCAGCGCCGCAGCCGTCGGCTCGTTGATGATGCGCAGCACTTCCAGGCCGGCGATCTTGCCCGCGTCCTTGGTGGCCTGGCGCTGGGAGTCATTGAAATATGCAGGGACGGTAATGACCGCCTTGTCCACCGTCTCGCCCAGATAGGCTTCGGCGGTTTCCTTCATCTTCTGCAAGATGAAGGCGGAGATCTGCGACGGCGCGTATTTCTCGCCATTCGCCTCGACCCAGGCATCGCCGTTGTCGGCCTTGACGATCTCGAACGGTGCCGTCTTGGCAATCTCGTTCGCGACATGATCGCCGTAAGGGCGACCGATCAGCCGCTTGATCGCGAAAAGGGTATTGGTGGGGTTGGTCACGGCCTGGCGCTTGGCGGCCTGGCCGACAAGGCGCTCACCATCGGGGGTGAACGCGACCATCGACGGCGTGGTACGCGCGCCTTCAGCATTCTCGACAACCCTGGCATTGCTGCCATCCATCACGGCCACGCACGAGTTCGTGGTGCCCAGGTCGATACCGATCACTTTCGACATCAGATTCCTCTTTATATTGTGGCCGACGCGGTTGGCCCTTGCAGGCACCGCCCGCGCCTCCTTGCAGAAAGGTTTGCTTCGTGCATCGCGGTCGACAGTGGTCCGATGCGGACACCGTCACAATTCCCGTGACGCGAATTGCTATATAGGGGGGTGCCCCATGCCCCGCAACCCGACCACCCCCGCGATTTTTCCCATGATCCGTGTCGCCACATTGAACATCGGCCTGGCCAGGCTGCACCTGCTGGGCCTGACCCTGCGTGAAGGCGTGCCTTATCAGCAGGCCAGATTGCCCGCCATTCTCGCCTACCTGGCCCGCAACGCGGCGGGTGCCGATGTCTGGTTGCTGCAGGAAGCATACGGGCGTGGCGTGGCCCGCCGATTGGGCCTGACGCCGGGTTTCCGTGCCGTCGCGGCGCGCGCCCAGGGACCGGACACGGGGCTGGTGATGCTGGTCCGCAAGGGGTTGAGCATCGGCAATGCCGAAAGCCTGCCCCTGCCCGCCGTCGACTGGGTGGAACGGTTTGTCGCCCGCAAGGGCCTGCAATGCATCGACCTGGCCATCGACGGTCACCGTTTCAGGGTCGGCAACCTGCACACCAGCTATGACGGACGGGGCAAGGCAGAGGTCGCGGCGCGGGCGCCGGCTAGCCGCCGCCAGCAGATCACCATGGCCCTCGATTCGCTGGAACGCGATGCACAGGACAGCACCCTGATCCTCGGCGGGGATTTCAACGCAAGTGCCGTGCAGGAGCCGGAGACATTCGCCATCGGCCATGCCCGCGGCTGGCTGGATGCACGGGTCGATGCGGAAAGCCATGACGCTGCCGGTGTCATGACCTGGTCCCGGGAGAACCCGGTGGTCCGTGGCGATGCGCCGGACCAGGACATCGACCACATATGGATACGCCCCCCGGCGGGACCTGTCCGGATCGTGTCCCGCCATGTTGCCACGCGGCGGAATGCTGTCACACCCGACGGCACAGCGATCCCGCTGTCGGACCATTACGGGCTGGTCGCGGATATCGACCAGGGGCTACCCTCTGCGCCGCAAGCGGGGCCGACGTCCCCGAACCAGGGTAACGGGGACCAGACCGGCAATGACCAACGTGATCGATGACCTGCTCGACAACCCGCCTGCCCGCGAACAGGCGGAGACGGAGGCGGAATGGCACGACGTCTGGGAAAGGCATGACCTGGGCCAGCATGCACCGGAGGCCATGGCCGTCATGGGCGGGCTGCACGCGGATCGCCTGGCCTGGGTATTCGTCAGTGGCTACCAGGCGGCAATGATCCGGTGTTTCCCGGAACTTCCCCTGAAGGGCTGGGCGGCACTGGCGGGCAGCGAGGACCGCCACGACCCGGTGCAGCATCCCGGCGTGCGCATGGTCGCCGACGGCGACGGCTGGCGCGTCAACGGTTTCAAGTCATGGGTCGCGCAGTCGGCCAACCTGGATCACCTGATCATCACCGCCCGCGCCCCCGGTGAAGAGGACAAGCCGCGCCACGCCATCCTGCTGGACGCCCGCGCCGACGGAATCACCCTCAGCCACCGCGCGCAGCCCGGATACATCGTCGAGATGAGCCAGGGTTTCGCCCAACTGGACAATGTCGTGGTGCCCGAAGACGGTCGCCTGGGCGATGACCGGTTGCGACCATTCACCCGCGCCGAGCCGGCCTTCATCATGCTCGCCGGTGCGGCCCTGCTGTGGACCCATGCACGGCCCGACGACACCGAACTGCGCGACGGGCTGCGCAGCGTCATTCACGGGCTGGCCACTGTTGCCGCGGATCCGATGAGGCATCCGAAGGACCTCGCGCGGATGGACCTGAAGCTGCAGAAAATTCTGAACGATGCATCGGAACACCCTGGAATCACGTCGATTCCGGGATGGCAGGCCGACAAGCAGTTGTTGAGCATCTACAGCCCGGTACTGCAACGCCGCGCCGCCCGCGCCTGATCGCCGGACCCGTGGCAGACGGCAACGCCCCCTTTGACCTGGTTGCGGTCGTGGATTGGTCGGCGGCGGCCAGCCCCGGCCCGACACGCCCCACGAAGGACCGGGTCTGGCTGGCATGGGGAACGGCGGGGCATCGGCCCGACCCGATCTATTGCCGGACCCGCAACGACTGCCTGGATCACCTGGAGAGACTGGTCCGGCAGGCCCGCGGCAGGGCGCTGATCGCCTGGGATTTTCCCTTCGGCTACCCGGTGGCGAGCGGGCTCGGTGGTGGCAGGGTCATCGCCGACAGGCTCGCCGCGCTGATCGACGACGGCCCGAAGGACCGCAACAACCGTTTCGAGGTGGCCGACAGGCTGAACCGGGCACTCGGCTCCGACCATGGTCCCTTCTGGGCCCGCCCCGCATCCCGCAGGGTCGCGACCGTGCCGGAGAAGAAACCGGATTTCAGTCGCTTCCGCTTTCCCGAAGGGCGGACCGTGGAGGGCCATGCCCGCGCCGCGGGTTTCGCGTCGATCCAGAGCGTCTGGAAGCTCTACACGACCGGCTCCGTCGGTTCGCAGGCACTGATGGGACTGGCAGCGATCCATCGGCTGAACGCGCGCCTGGAACCCGATTTTCCTGCACTCTGGTGGCCATTCGAGACCCGGTGGTCGCAAAGCCTCGACGGGCTGGTCCACGTGGAATGCTGGCCCAGCCTGTTCGACCTGTCAGCCAGCCCATACGGCATTCGCGACCAGGCCCAGGTGGCCGTGACCCGCGACCGGATCATGCAGTGGCAGGCGGATGGCAGCCTGCGCCAGCGCCTCGCGGCCCCGGCATGCCTGTCGGCATCCGACCTGGCCGCTGTCAGTTCGGCCGAGGGCTGGATCCTGGGACTTCCAGCCCCCTGATCACCTCCGGCAGCCAGTCCAGGCAGTCGGCACGGGAGGCGCTGAAATCGCCTGCGATCCAGCGCTCCTCCATCTCGTGCAGCACCTGCCCGAGCATGGGGCCGGGTTTCAGGCCTGCCTGCATCAGGTCAGCGCCCCTGACCGGGAAGGCGGGAATGACCCAGGTGCCGATCTCCGCCAGCACCCGCGCCGCCACCTCGCCGCCACGGGCAACGACCAGGGCGGAACGGTCGGCCAGTGCTTGCCGTCCATCGCGATAGATCGCGCGACGGACGAGTGCGACCGACGTCAGTGTGTCCGCCGGATCGACCAGGGCCAGGTCGAGACGGGTTGCGTCCGCCCGCGACAGCTTCCATCGCCGTGCCAGGCTTCGCGCCGCTTGCCTGTCTCCGATCAGGGCCGCGAGCCGCAACACGCTATCATTGTCCGCAGGCAGGGCCGCAGCGGCGTCGATTTCCGGCGCGATGACCGCCAGCAGACCCAGGTCACGCATGGCAGTCAGCGTCGGCCCCGGATCCGGTGCGGCGAGCAGCAGCCGCATTTCCTGCCATATCCGCTCCACCGAAAGGCGACGCAATCCTTCCCGCTCCGCGGCACAGGCATCGCGTCCCGCGACATCGCGAACCGGCCAGCCAAGCTGGGCGTGAAAGCGGAAGAAGCGGAGGATCCTGAGATAATCCTCCCGAATGCGTTCGGTCGCGGTTCCGATGAACCTGATGGTTTCCGAGCGGGCGTCCGCCAGTCCCTGCCCCAGCGGATCGTGCACTTCACCCCGGGGATCGAGATAGAGCGCGTTCATCGTCAGGTCACGGCGCTGCGCATCCTCCAGCCAATCGGTGGTGAAGCGCACGACCGCGTGCCGCCCATTGGTCTCGACATCCGCGCGCAGGGTCGTGGTCTCGAACATGTGGCCGCCGACCAGGATGCTGACGGTGCCATGATCCATTCCCGTCGGGATGGTGCGCAGGCCGACATGATCCGCCGCGGCCATGATCGCGGGTGGCTGCAGCGTCGTCACGAGGTCGATGTCCTTGATCGGGCGCCCCAGCAGGTGGTCCCGAACCGCGCCGCCGACCACGCGCACCTCCCCGCCCGCGGCCTCCAGGGCGGCGAAGACCTGCAACAGGTCCGGGTCGTTCAGCCAGGGCGTGTCGATCCTGATGGTCCATCTCCCGTGCTTGCGCATCTTCGTGATTGCGCTGAAGAATAGTCGCGAAAGCCATCAGGGGAAGGGTCGAGCATTGCGGGGAGCCGAATCATGACGGACACGGAAGCACATCTGAAGGACGTCTATGCCGCGGCCGGTGACGCGTCGGCCCTGACCCGCAGCTATGACGGCTGGGCCGGAGACTATGATTCCGACATGTCGCGCTGGGGCTACCGCCATCCGGCGATGATCGCGGGACTGATGGGGCGCCACGCGCCTGACCCGGCGACGGTCGTGCTGGATGCAGGTTGCGGCACCGGCGTGCTGGGGGAAACACTTTCGGTGCTGGGATACGACCGGATAGACGGCATCGACCTGTCCGAGGGGATGCTGGAAATCGCGGGGTCGAAGGGATGCTATCGCGCGCTGAAACAGCAGATGCTCGGCGCGGAACTGGAATTCGCGACCGCCAGCTACGGTGCCATCGTGAGTTCGGGCGTCATGACACCGGGTCATGCGCCCGCCAGTTGCCTGGATGAGCTGTCACGCATCCTGCGGCCCGGTGGACACATGGTGCTCACCATAACCGAGGCCGCGCATGAGGAGGGCTACGGCGCAGCCATCGCCCGGCTGATCACCGCAGGCGTGCTGTCAGCTGCAGACGAGAGCCGCAAGTATGTCGGCCTGCCCGGCGCGCCTGCGGCGGAACGCCTGCTGGCTCGCGTCCACGTGCTCCGCCGGGTCTGAACACGCGGTCCCGGCCCGGCGCAGCACGCTGGATGCAAGGGGTGTTATTCGGCCGAGGCGGTGGCCAGGCGCTGTTCCACCTGGCGCCAGGTCTCCGACAGTTCCGGCTTGTTCTCGCGGCTCATGTGATCCGCCCAGGAACCGGCGATGTCGGCAGCGATGCCGCCGAGGGCCAGGGTAAGGTGCTGGGCTGCCCAGTCGATCTGATGCTTTTCGATTGCGATGTTCATTGACATGATCTTGCTCCAGTTTGTTTCAGACGGTGCCTTGCATTCGCGATGCCAGAAAATAATGATGAAAAATCAAAAGGTTGATTGAAACACACCAGTGACCGAGCAAGGATTGCCGGGTCAGTTCTGCCGGGGGGAGGCAACAGGGGATGATCGAGACCAGGGAAATTGCGGCGCGCGGCATGCGCTTCACCGCGGATATCGCGGGCGCTGAAACCAGTCCGGAAACCGTGCTGTTCCTGCACGGGTTCCCCAATTCCCGCCATAGCTGGACCCACATGCTGAACGCTGTCGCGAAGGCCGGGCATCACGGCATCGCGCCAGACCAGCGCGGCTATTCCCCCGGTGCCCGACCGGAAGGCATCGACGCCTACCAGGTCGAGGAGATGGTGGCCGATGCGGTTGCCATCGCCGATGCGGTGGGCGCGGAACGGTTCCACCTGGTCGGGCATGACTGGGGTGGCCAGATCGCCTGGGCCACGGCGGCAACCCACCCGGAACGGCTGGCGAGCCTGACCGTGCTGTCGCGTCCGCACCCTGCCGCCTTCGCCCGGGCCTTTCGCGAAGACCCGGAACAGGCGAACCGGTCCCGCCATCACAAGGCGTTCCAGGACCCGGCCATGGCCGACCGGCTGTTGCAGGACGACGCGGTTGCCCTGCGCAACACGCTTTGCTTCGAGAACGCGTCGGGCCTGTTCGGCGCCGATGATCCAGTCGCCGCCACCCCGAAGCGCCGGATGTCGGATGCCCTTGCGTCCTGTCACCTGTCCGCTCTGCGCAACCGTTCGGCGCTGGCTGCGGCCCTGGACTGGTACCGTGCTGCCCTACCCGGTGGCCACGCCTCGCCCGGCG
>CAJYBQ010000055.1 GCA_913064755.1 uncultured Alphaproteobacteria bacterium | reverse complement strand
GGTTGGCAAGGATGAACAGGACCACCCCGGCGATGGCGGTCTGCCAGAACGCGTGGCCGAAATAGGTGGCCCCGGCCGTGGCCGCCAGGTCGTTGAAGGGAAACACCAGCCCGTAGATCAGCGCCGCGGCAATCAGCATGGTGATGGGCAGTACCGCCAGGGTTCGTGTCGCGGGAACCGTTCCCTCTGTCTCGTCCATCTCGCCGACCCTCCCACCATGTCCAGAGAGCCATTGTGACAGCCTGCGGCCAATAAGCCTGTGCGGACGGCGTACCTTTTGCTGCCTCCGCGCGCATGGCCCGACCTGATGTCTTGCCAGATGCCGCCCCCGATGCTCGGGTCATGCCGGGTGGAACCGCAACAATTCCGGGTGCGGGCAAACGAGAGGCTGAGCGATGCGATTTGCGGTCGATACGGGGGGAACCTTCACCGATCTTCTGGTTGAGGATGATGACGGCACATTGCGGATGTTCAAGGCGTCCACCACCCCCGATGATCCCATTCGCGGGGTGATCGACAGCCTGCAGGTCGCCGCCGACGGCATGAACCGTCCGCTTGCCGACCTGCTGGGCCAGGGCAGCCTGTTCATTCACGGCACCACGCGCGCCATCAACGCGATCATCACCGGGAATACCGCGAAGACGGCGTTCCTGACCACGCGCGGCCATCCGGACATCCTGGTGCTGCGTGAAGGTCGCCGTTCCGACGTGTTCATCTTCACGGTGCCGTCCCCCGAGCCCTATGTGCCCCGTTCCCTGACGTGGGAGGTGACGGAGCGCATCAATACCGATGCCGAGGTCCTGCAACCGCTGGACGAGGCCGAGGTGATCGGCATCATCGAGCAGATGAAGGCGCAGGGTGTGGAAGCCGTCGCGGTCTGCCTGCTCTGGTCCATCGTCAATGGCGTGCACGAGACGCGGATCGGCGAACTGCTCGAACAGCACCTGCCCGGGGTTCCCTATACGCTGTCGCATCGCCTGAACCCGTCGCTGCGCGAGTACCGGCGTGCTTCCTCGACGGCTATCGATGCCTCCCTGAAACCGTTGATGGGCGCATACATGCGCAACCTGTCGCAGCGCCTGAAGGAGTCGGGTTTCGATGGCCGGGTGCTGATTGTCACCTCCGGTGCCGGTGTCATCGATGCCGCCGATGCGGCTGAAACACCCGTCCATCTGATCAATTCCGGGCCGTCCATGGCACCCGTGGCCGGACGTCATTTCACCGAGGTCGATGCCAGTGCCGAAACCGCCATCGTGGCGGATACCGGCGGCACGACCTACGACCTCAGCCTCGTGCGACGAGGCCGAATTCCCTGGACGCGGGAGACCTGGGTCGGCGGTGAGTATCGTGGTCACATGACCGGTTTCCCGTCTGTCGATGTCCGGTCCATCGGGGCCGGTGGCGGGTCGATCGCCTGGGTGGACGACGGGGGGCTGCTGCACGTCGGCCCGCAGTCCGCTTCATCGGTGCCGGGACCGGCGGCATACGGTAACGGCGGCACGGAACCGACCCTGACGGATGCCTGCGTCGCGCTTGGCTATCTGGACCCGGACTTCTTCCTCGGCGGCACCATGAAGCTGGATGCGGCCGCGGCCCGGCAGGCCATCGAAAGCCGTCTCTGCGGGCGATTGAACCTGTCGGTCGAGGATGCCGCCCTGGCGATTGTCCGCATTGCCACCGAGAACATGGTGCAGGCCATCATGGACATCACCATCAACCAGGGCATCGACCCGGCCAAGGCCGTTCTGATCGGCGGCGGCGGCGCGGCCGGGCTGAATTCGGAGCGGATCGGCGCGCGTCTCGGTTGCCCGATGGTCCTGATCCCGGATGTCGGCGCGGCCCTGTCCGCCGGTGGCGCGCTGATGTCGGACCTGATGTCGGATGTTCGTGCCACGCTGTTCACGACATCCGACGACTTCGACCTGCAGGGCGTGAACGCGGTGCTCGCCGGCCTGAAGGCCAGGTGCGAGGCCTTTGCTGCCGGTGCAGGTGCCGGGGCGGTGAAGACGGAAATCACCTTCATGGCGGAAGCGCGCTACCCGCACCAGGTATGGGAAATCGAGGTGCCGCTGAGGTCGGACAGCTTCGGCAGCGATGCCGACGTGCGCCAGCTGGTGTCGGATTTCCATGACGCGCACGAGGAGATCTTCGCGATCAAGGACGCCGATTCTGGGATCGAGGTCATCGGCTGGTCTGCCCGGGTCAGCTGCCAGTTGCGCGCCGGGACCATTGCCAGCCTGTCCGATGCGGCCAGCGGCACGGGTGCACAGACGTCGCGCCAGGCCTGGTTCGGGGGCACCGGCTGGGCCGAGACCGCGATCCGCAGCTTCGATTCCATGCAGGTGGACGAGGACGTGAGCGGGCCGGTGATCGTCGAGAGTTCCTTCACCACGGTGGTCGTGGGGCCGGGCGCAAGCGTCAGCCGTCGTCCGTCGGGCAGCCTCGCCATCGTGCCGGGGGGCCAGGATTAGGCCGGTCCATCAAGTCACGGGTTCGCACCTGTACTGTCACTGACCCGGTCACCGAGCAGCATCGGTGACCGGCGTGCGGGGTGCGGGTTACGTCGGCCGAGACTTGCCTGGCAGCGGGAACCGCCCCTATCGCCGGGCCTCGATCGCGTCCCAGATCAGGCCGGACAGGTTGGAACTGTCGAAACGATCGATCTCCTGGATGCCGGTCGGGCTGGTGACGTTGATTTCCGTCATCCAGTCGCCGATCACGTCGATACCGACGAAGATCATGCCCCGCGCCTTCAGTTCCGGGCCGATGCGGTCGCAGATCTCGCGTTCGCGCGCGGTCAGGGACGACCGGACGGCCTGGCCGCCGACATGCATGTTGGACCGGCTCTCGCCGTCCGCGGGGATGCGGTTGATGGCGCCGACCGGCTCCCCATCCACCAGGATGATGCGCTTGTCGCCGGCGCGGACCTCCGGCAGGAACTTCTGCGCGATGACCGGTTCACGGTACATCACCGCGTAGGTTTCCAGCAGGGAACTCAGATTGTCGTCACCGGGGCGCAGGTGAAACACGCCCGCGCCGCCATTGCCGTAGAGCGGCTTGATGATGATGTCCTGGTGTTCCGCCTGGAAGGCGCGGATCATGTCCCCATTGCTGGTGATCAGGGTCGGCGGCATCAGGTCGAGGAAATGCGTGACGAACAGTTTCTCCGGCGCGTTGCGCACTTCCGTCGGGTCGTTGACCACCAGGGTCTGCGGATGGATGCGTTCCAGCAGGTAGGTTGTTGTCAGGTAAGCCATGTCATAGGGCGGATCCTGGCGGAGCAGCACAACGTCGACATCCGACAGGTCGATGACACGGTCCTCGCCCTCGGTGAAATGGTTGCCGACCTCCCGCCGCACGGTGACATCACGCAGGCGGGCCATGACCTTGCCATTCTGCCAGGCCAGTTCGCCGGGACGGTACCAGGACAGGCTGTGTCCCCGCGCCTGTGCTTCCAGCATCAGGGCGAAGGACGAATCCCCATTGATGTCTATCGCGGCAATCGGGTCCATCTGGACGGCGACCTTGAGTGTCATGGCTTTCCCCATCTGTGCCTGCCTTGAGCGGCAGCGACCCCCCGATGATAGGGCGGTTCATTTCACGAGCAAACAGCGGCGGCGCACCGGCCGGCGCGGGCACGACCGGGCAGCCGACCGCCCGGGAACGACCAGGCCGGAACGCAGCATGGCTGCGCCCCGGCCCGGCAGTCGGTTCCCGCAGGCAGGATCAGCGCTGGAAGTCAGCGAAGCCCTTGCCTTCGGCCACCAGCTTCTCGATCAGCGGTGCGGGCTTCCAGTCATCCTCACCGGACTGTTCGTGGTAGTGCTTGATCCGCGCCAGCACCTTGTCGAGGCCGACGTGATCCGCGTAGTGCATCGGGCCACCGCGGTGTTTCGGGAAGCCGTAGCCGTAGAGGTAGGTGATATCGATGTCGACGGAGCGGATGGCGATGCCTTCCTCGAGGATCTTCGCGCCTTCGTTGACCAGCGCGTAGATGCAGCGTTCCAGGATCTCGTCATCGGAAACCTCCCGACGCTTGATCCCGGCTTCCGCCGAATTCTTCTCGATCAGTTCCTTCACCGCGGGATCGGGCAGCGGCACGCGGCTGCCTTCCTCGTAGCGATACCAGCCCGCGCCGGTCTTCTGACCATGGCGACCCAGTTCCACCACCTTGTCGGCGAGCGAGGAATAGCGGCGACCTTGCGGCCAGGTCTTCAACTGGTGCTGGCGCACGCGATAGCCCACGTCCAGGCCGGCCAGGTCGCCCATGGCGAAGGGACCCATGGCAAGGCCGAAGTCGTAGAGCACGCGATCCACGTCTTCCGGCTGCGCGCCCTCTTCCACCAGGAAGCTGGCCTGGCGACCATAGGGGTGCAGCATGCGGTTGCCGATGAAGCCATGGCAGTTGCCGGCCAGCACGGCGACCTTGCCGATGCGCTTGCCCAGGTCCATGACGGTCTGGATCGTGTTGGCGCTGGAATCCTTGCCCCGGACGTTCTCCAGCAGGCGCATGACGTTGGCCGGGCTGAAGAAATGCGTGCCGATGACATCTTCCGGCCGCTTGGTGGCCGACGCGATCTCGTCGATGTCCAGCGTGGAGGTGTTGGACGCCAGGATGGCACCGGGCTTCATCACCTGGTCCAGCTTGCCGAAGACCTGCTTCTTGATCTCCATGTCCTCGAACACCGCCTCGATCACGATGTCGGCCTGGCCGATGTCGTCATAGGACGTGGTCGGCGTCAGCATGGCCATGCGCTTCTCGACCTCTTCCATCGTGAAGCGGCCACGCTTGGCACTGTTCTCGTAGTTGCGGCGGATGATGCCGATGCCGCGATCAAGTGCTGCCTGCTCCAGTTCCAGGATGGTCACCGGAATGCCCGCATTCAGGAAGTTCATGGCAATGCCACCGCCCATGGTGCCACAGCCGAGGATGGCGCAGGTCTTGATGTCGCGCGTCGGCGTGCCCTTCGGGATGTCGGGGATCTTGCCCACTTCACGCTCACCGAAGAAGGCGTGGATCTGCGCGGCGCGCTGCGGGCTCTGCATCAGCTCGGCAAACAGTTCGCCTTCGCGCTTCAGACCGGCTTCGAAGCTGTCGGCAGTCACGGCGGCCTCGACGGCGGCGATGCAGTTCTGCGGGGCCAGCACGCCGCGGGCCTTCTTCGCCAGGTCGGCGCGGAACTTGTCGAACAGGCCCTTGTCGGCCTCGTCCAGCTTGCCGCGGCTGCGGGAGATCACCTTCAGCGGTGCACCGTCGGCGACCAGCTTCTCGGCGAAGGCGCAGGCACCGGGGATCAGGTCGTCGACGATGGCATCGACGATCCCGGCCTTCTCGGCGAGGGGCGCGGGCAGCATGTCACCGGAGGTGATCATCTTCAGCGCGGTTTCGACACCGGCCACGCGCGGCAGGCGCTGCGTGCCACCGGCACCGGGCAGCAGGCCCAGCTTCACTTCCGGCAGGCCGACGAAGCCCTTGGCCACGGCGACGCGGTAATGCGCGGCGAACGCGGTTTCCAGGCCACCCCCCAGGGCGGTGCCATGGATCGCGGCCACCACGGGCTTGGTGGCATTCTCGTAGTCCGCGATCACCTCGTTCAGGCCCGGCGCCGTCATCGGCTTGCCGAACTCGCGGATGTCCGCACCCGCAATGAAGGTCCGCCCGTCACCGGCCAGCACCACGGCGGTGATGCTGTCATCGGCCAGTGCCTCGGCCAGTCGGTCGCGCAGGCCCTGCCGCACGGCCTGGCTGAGCGCGTTGACCGGCGGGTTCTGAACCAGGATGACGCCAACCGCGCCGTGTTTTTCAAGCACCACAGGTGATGTCATGATCGTTTTCTCCCCAATCGAAAATTTCATTGCCTGATGAGTTAGCCCAGCAGCGCCGGGCGGTCAAAGACTGATGAAGCCGGAACCCCGGATCGGGCAGGTTCAGAACCGCAGGAACGCGCCGTCGAACCGGCGGTTGAGAACCAGCGCCGTGACCGTGGCACCGACGGAAAGGACCGCCATGGCGAAATAGGCGTCACCGCCGAAGTCGCCGTAGAGCCAGCCTGCCAGCAGGGCGCCGAGACCCATGAATATGCCCATGCCGAAGGCGGCGAACAGGCCCTGGGCGCTGGCTGACAGTTCCGGCGGCGCCGCGCGCTGGATGAAGTGCATGGCCCCCAGGTGGGTGGCGCCGAAGGTCAGGCCGTGCAGCACCTGCAGGATGGCCAGCGCCACGAAGCCGTCGACGAAACCCAGCGCCGTCCAGCGCAGGATGCCGGCGGCGCAGCCCACGATGATCAGTGACATGGGGCCGATGCGGGCAATGATCCGCCGGGCGCAGGCGAACAGGATGATCTCCGCGATCACCCCTTCCGCCCACAACAGGCCGATCTGCACGTCGGAAAGGCCCTTTGCCTGCCAGTCCAGGGTGCCGAAACCATAGAGAATGGCATGGGCGGCGGCGTTCAGTCCGACGGCCAGCAGGAACAGGCGATAGACCGGGTGGGCCAGCAGGCGCAGGGTGCCGCTGCGCCTGCTTTCCGGCTGCGGGAAACGGATGTCGGGGACCAGCATGGCGACAAGCGTGGTCAGGGCCAGCCCGCCGACCACGAGCCAGTGGATCACGTCCGGCTCCCCCCCTTCCAGCAGCCAGCCCGCGCCGTAGACAGCGGCGATGAAACTCACCGACCCCCACAGCCGCATGCGGCCATAGTCCAGGTTCTTCTGCGCCGCCGCCGTCATGGTCAGGTTGTCGCCCAGCGGCAGGACCGGCGCATAGATCGCCTGGGCCAGGATGGTGAAGCCGAGAAACATCCAGAACCCGTCGGCGAAATGAAACAGGCCGTAGGCAACCGTGGTCCCGGCCAGCAGCAGCACCATCGGGCGTCGGCGCAGGCCCAGGTGATCTGCCCAGCGCGTGCCGATCGGGCTGGTCAGCGGCTTGATCCAGAAACCGGCGGCCAGCACGATGCCGATCTCGTCCGACGACAGGCCGCGCGCGCTCAGCCACGCGGGCCACCAGGGCATCAGGACCCCGGCGACGGCAAAGATGGCGGCGTAGAACAGCGAGAGCCGGATCGCCCAGTTCAAGGTGCCGACTCCGCCGTACCGGCCGGGTCCGGCATGCTGGTTGTCGCCCGCGTCAGAGCGGCAGACCCCTGACCACGCGATGCACGAACCGCAGTTTCTCGATCACCGGTGCGGCGAGGGCGAAGGGATAGGCGTCTTCCTGGCCGACACTGCGGTTCAGGCAGTTCAGGGCCACGGTCAGCGGCATCCACTGGGCCATCAACCGGTCGAAGTCGTTTTCCCGGTAGGGCGGGCGCTGCAGGTCGGATTCCAGCAGTTCCGAATCCACCCGTCGCGGACTGGTCTGCACCCCGAAGTGCCAGGCGGTATCCAGCGTGTCGAGCATCAGCAGGTAATGGCTCCAGCTCTCGGCCCAGTCCTCCCACGGGTGGCTGGCGGCGTAGGAACTGATGTGGTGGTCGCGCCAGTCGGGGCGGGGGCCATTGGTGTAATGGGCTTCCAGCGCCTCGCCGTAATCCTGGCGTTCGTCGCCGAACAACTGCCGGCAATTGTCCAGCCAGGCGGTGGGGGCGACCAGCCGGTCCCAGTAGAAATGGCCGGATTCATGGCGGAAATGCCCCAGGATGGTGCGATACGGCTCGTCCATTTCCTCCCGCATGCGTATCCGGGCCGCCGGGTCGGCTTCCGCGATGTTGATGGTGATCAGGCCCGCATCGTGGCCGGTCAGAACCCGCCCGCGTTCACTGAAGCTGGGGTCCGGATCGGCCAGGAAGTCGAACGCCAGGCCATCCTCGCGCACTTCCTTCGGGCTGACGTCGAGGCCCAGTTGCAGGCAGGCGTAGACCAGCCTGCGCTTCTCCGCCTCCAGCCGGTGCCAGAGTGCCCTGTGCCCGGGTACGTCGAGGTCGGGGATGGTATGGTTCAACCGGCATGAAATGCAGTATCCGTCGTGATCGATGTCGTCATGACGGATCATCCAGTTGCAGCCATCGTCCCGGGCATGATGACGGCACTTGACGTAGCGCGTGCTGGCATCGGCACCGATCAGGGTGGCGCTGCCGTCGTCATCCAGCGAGACCATGCGGGCCGTGTCTGGCACGAAACCCAGTGTCGCACCGCAGGACATGCAGGCCGTGTTCTCGAAATAGACCGGGTTCTCGCAATTGCCACAGGCAAAGATCTTCAAGGGAGTGTTCCGTTCGGGAAGGGATGTGAGGGGCGCCGCCCGGACACGGACTGCAGGACATTTGCAGTGACCGGGCCCGGGCGGCGCGAGTCTGTCAGTTCCGACCCATCATGTCGCGTGCAATGATCTGCTTCATGATCTCCGCGCTGCCACCGGCGATGCGCGACATGCGGCTGTCGGCCCAGGCGCGGGCAATCGGATAGTCCCACATGTAACCGGCACCGCCGTGCAGCTGCAGGCATTCGTCCAGCACGCGGCACTGCATGTCCGTCGCGTTCATCTTTGCCATCGCCGCGTCGATCTCGCTCAACTCGCCCTTCAGGTGCTGTTCCAGGCAACGATCGACGAAGACCCGCAGCATCGACGCGTGCGACTGCAGTTCGGCCAGCTTGAACTGCGTGTTCTGGAACTGGGAAATGGTGCGCCCGAAAGCCTGGCGGTCCTTGGTGTAGGTCACGGTCCAGTCGATGGCCGACTGCACGGTCTCGGCACCCTTCACCGCCTGGATCAGGCGTTCCTGCGGCAACTGGCTGACCAGCTGGATGAAGCCCTTGCCCTCTTCCGGGCCGAGCAGGTTGCTGACCGGCACCCGCACGTCACTGAAGAACAGTTCCGACGTGTCCTGGGCATGCATGCCGATCTTCTCCAGGTTGCGGCCCCGTTCGAACCCGGCGCGGTCGCCCTCCACCAGGATCAGGCTGATGCCGCGCCAGCCTTCGTTCGGGTCGGTCTTGCAGGCGACCACGACCAGGTCGGCAAGCTGACCGTTGGAGATGTAGATCTTGGAACCGTTGATGACATATTCGTCGCCGACCCGCTTGGCGGTCGTGCGGATGCCCTGCAGGTCGGAACCGGCGCCCGGTTCGGTCATGGCGATGGCCCCGATGACCTCCCCCGTCGTCATCTTCGGCAACCACTGCTTCTGCTGCTCTGCCGAGCCGTAGTGGCGGATGTAGGGGGCGATGATGTCGGAATGCAGCGGGAAGTTCGGACCCGTGGCCCCGACCTTGGCCAGTTCTTCCAGCACGATGGACGAATAGAGGAAATCCGCGCCGACACCACCCATTTCCTCGGGGATGTCACAGCACAGCAGACCGGCTTCACCGGCCTTCAGCCAGACCTCCCGCGAGACCTGGCCGTCCTTTTCCCACTGTCGGTGATGCGGCTCCACTTCCATTTCCATGAAACGGCGGCAGGAATCGCGGAATATCTCGTGGTCTTCGGTGAAGACTGTACGTGGAATCATGGTCTCAAACCCCCTTGAACGTCGGAACGCGCTTTTCGACGAAGGCCTTCGCGGCCTCCTTGTGATCCTGCGTCTCACCTGAGCGCGTGTGGTGCATCGCTTCCATGTCGAAGCAGCGGGCGAGGGATTCGGTCATGGCGGCGTTCATGTTCCGCTTCATGTAGGACAGGGCGATCTTCGGCCCGTTGGCGATCTTCCGCGCCAGGGCCATGGTCTCTGTCTCCAGTTCCGCATCCGCGACGACGCGGTTGACGATGCCCAGGTCCAGCGCCTGTTCGGCATTCAGCTTGTCGGCGGTGTAGTAGAGTTCGCGCGCCTTGGCCGTTCCCACCAGGTGGGTCAGGAAATAGCTGCCGCCGAAGTCACCCGAATAGCCGACGTTGGCGAAGGCGGTGGTGAATTTCAGCGTCTCCGATGCCACCCGCATGTCGCACGACAGGGCGATGGACATGCCCGCGCCGGCCACGGGGCCGCGCACCATGGCGATGGTCGGCTTGGTCATCTCGTGCAGCAGGCGCGACACTTCCATGCCGCTGCGCAGCTTCAGGACCTTGGCCTCCAGCGTGTTGTCGGCAAATTCCCGACCTTCCGCCATCGACTTCACGTCGCCGCCGGCGCAGAAGCCCCGGCCCGCGCCGGTGATGACGACGCAGCCGATGCTGCGGTCGTTTGCCAGGCGCTGGCAGTTGTCCACCAGGGCCTCCAGCATCTCGCCGCTCAGGGCATTCAGCCGGTCAGGCCGGTTCATGGTCAGGACGGCGACGCCGTCCCTTTCCTCTACAAGAAGATGATCTGTCATGGCGTGTTTCCTCCCCGGAAATGCATTGTCTGTGGGCGGTTCCGCGCCTCGCCCCCCTTGAGCGCCGCCCACGCGCATGGCGTGAAACGGGTGACCGGCAGGGGGATAGAGGTGAAACCGTCAGCCCATGGGGCTTCTGTCAGAGCAGGTTACAGCGCACCTGCATCAGCGTGAAGCCATCGGCGTCATGGGGCAGCCCACGCGCCCTTGCGCGGCTGAGCGCCTCTGCCTTGTCGGCCATGCGGAAATCGATCTGGGAAATGCCGGGCAGGGCATCCCCCGCGGTGGCGCGGAACCGGATGATGCCGCCATCCGCGCATGGCATGTCGAAACCGTCGTCCACCGCCACGACCGGCGCATCCAGCAATGATGACCAGTTGGCGGCCTGCCTGGCCGGGTCCGGGTTCACCAGTTCCATGCCCACCATGGCCTCCGTCACCCCGGCGCGCACGTGGCTCAGCCAGTCCGGGCCACCCCAGCGCCAGTAGCTCCATTCCTCGGACGGGTCCGGCGACTCCCTGAAGGAATCCACCGACAGGATGACACCGCCCAGGTCGACGGGGTGGAAATGGGTGGCGATTGCCCCGTCCTCGTTGTTCTGCCAGACCGCGCGGATGCCCAGCTTCTCCGCCCGCGCCCGCGCGCCCGACCCGTCGGCGACGTGCAGCAGCACCATGTAGCCGGCATCGCCACCGCGCCGGGCCATGAAGCGCCCGGCCGCCGTGTCGGTCCGGCCCTTCTCGGGCGCCACGATCTCCAGGAAGTTGTCGCCAACCGGAATGACACCATTGTGCAGCCCGAAATGGCCGACGCCGGGGTCGCGGAACCCCACGTCCAGCCCGAGGACATCCAGCAGTGCCTCTTCCGCAGGTTCCAGTTGCTCCGCCGCGAATGCGATCTGGCGCAGTTTCATCTTGGTCTCTCCCCTTTTTCGTTCAGGCCCATTTCTCGCACGGTCGGCATCGAAAAGGAAACGGCGCCGGTGGTTGCCCACCGACGCCGTCCCGTTTCAGCCCCCGGAAGGGGACATTTCTTCAGCCCGGTGGTCAGGCCATGGCAGCCTTCACCGCGGCTGCCGTGATCGGCAGGTCGCGGACGCGGGCACCGGAAGCAGCGAAGATGGCGTTGGCGATCGTCGGCGCGACAACGGTCACGCCGGGTTCGCCACAACCCACCGGGTAGTGACCCGGCGACACCACGGTCACGTCGATATCCGGCATGTCTTCCATGCGCAGCGGCGTGTAGGTGTCATAGTTGTCCTGCTGGATCGCGCCATTCTCCATGGTCGCGAATTCCCGGGTTGCCAGGCTGAGACCCCAGAGGGCACCGCCTTCGACCTGGGCACGGACACCATCGGGGTTCACCGCCGTACCGACATCGATGACCATGGTCATCTTCTCGACCTTGAACTCGCCGGTCCTGGGGTCGACGTGGACCTGGGTCGCGCAGGCGGTCCAGGTTGGAGTCGCCCGTTCCTGGGCCGAGACGCAGGCGATGCCGATACCCGTGTTGGCAGGCAGCTTCTTGCCATACCCGGCCTTGTCGGTGGCCATCTGCAACACGTTGGCCAGGCGGCTTGCACCGCCGACCGCCATCGGGGCGGAGCCGGCGTTCTTGCCCTGGGAATCCAGCATGGCGAGACGCATCTTCAACGGATCGACACCCATCTTGTGCGCCATCTCGTCGAGGAAGCATTCCACCGCCCAGAAGGTCCAGCCCGGCGCCACGGAGCGCAGCTGACCGGACGGCGTTGCCGACTGAGCCAGTTCCGACTTGATGGTCCGGACGGTCTGGTCGGGGATGGAATACCAGTGGTCGGAGCCGTTGATCGAGAACGGATCGACCTTGCCCTGCTTGTCAACCGAATCCGCCAGGAAGGCCGGGGCCTGTCGCGCCGTCGCCCAGGCGGAAACCACCTGCTGCTCCAGCCCGACCAGCCTGCCGCCCGCGCCGCCACCAGTGAGTTTCTGGTGGGTGATGGTGCGGGAGAAATCCATCACCGTGTCCG